>DASUAN010000259.1:0-7035 GCA_035763765.1 Candidatus Deferrimicrobiaceae bacterium | reverse complement strand
TGCATCAAGCTGGGATGAGGACCAGTCACCCCCCGATGTAGTCTTCTACCTTCGCGAGAAACTCGGCGGAGACCGGTTTCGCACGGCCCGTCGTGTAGTCGTACATCACCTGGACCGTCTCGGCTTCCGTGAAGACGCGTCCGTCGCGGGGATCGAACAGTTCGGCCTGGAAGCGGAACGAGCTTCGCGCAACGTCGGTGATGTGCATCCGCAGGCGGACCTCGTCCTGGAGCAGGATCGGGAGCCGGTACCGGACTTTCGCTTCCGCCAGGATGAACTCGTAGTCCTCGACCCTTCGGACTCCCAGCACCTCGGCGAAGAATTTCGCCCTCCCGAGCTCGAAGAGCGTCATCGTCACGGCGTTGTTCACGTGCCCCATCGCATCGATGTCCCCGAACCGCAGGGGGATGTCGGTCTCGTAGACCTTCGCGGGGCCGGAGGGCAGGGTCCCCCGGAACGGATTTCCCCAGCGCCCGGAAAAAGCGATCTCCCCGGTTGCTTTCCTAACCCTGGGCTTTTCGTCCTTCTTCCGGGCCTGCTCGTCCAGGTCCTCGGGGTTCCCCGCATATCCCACGGCGACCACGACGGCGGGGAGGAAATCGCCCGGCAGGGAAAGCGCCGCCCTCAGGGGCTCCTCCTTCCAACCGGCCATGGGATGGACGAGCAGCCCCTGGTCCACCCCGCGGTACAGGAGGCTCATCGTCGCCAGTCCCGTGTCGAGCAGGAAATATTCCCGGCTCTCCACGACGGCAGCGTCGGCCTTTCGCGCCCCGGCGACGATCAGGACCGGCGCCCGCCTCGCCCAGGAGTTTCCCTCGTCGAGGGCACGGTCGAGGGCGGCACGGGAGGGATCGTTCCTCCCGACGATCACGAACCGCCACGGCTGACGGTTCGCGCAGGAAGGCGACCAGCGCGCCGCCTCGATCATCCGCTCGATCTTCTCCGGCTCGACGGGGCGGTCCGCGTACGCACGCCTGCTGACCCGCTGCGCGATGACCTTGTGATATTCCATGTTGGCGTCACCCCCGGAAGGAAGCCTTCGGGAAGGACCGGGGAAGCGGATAGGTGAAACGGGAAGGGAGCGAACCGGTCCGCTGCCGCGGTTTCGTCGACCGCTTTGCCGCGGGAGCCTTCTTCCCGGACCCCTTCGCGGCCCGGCTCGCCTTCCGGCGCGTCTTCCTTCCGGCCACCTTCCTCCCTTTCTTCTTCCCCCTGGCCTTCGCGTAGACCGGAGGGCTGGACTGGGGATACCCGAAGTACGCGCTGAACGCCTCCTTCCCGACGTAGCTCCCCTTGATCTTCCAGTGGTTGCTGTTGACCACGAGCGCGGCGACCGCAAGCTTTGCATCCTCGACCGGCGCCACGCCGGCGAACCATTCGAAGCGCATCCGCGGGCTCCACCCCGACAAGGATCCGGTCTTGCCGGCCACTTCCATGTCCCGCAGGAGGGGCGTGGAGTCGGGGGAGCCGAACGCCCGGCGCGAGGTTCCGATCTCGATCGTCTTCACCATCATCTTGAGCAGCGCGTCGGCCGTCTCGGGGGTCACCGTATCCCGCCACTTCGACGGCTCCGCCTCGTAGAGCGGATCCCCGTCCTTGTCCTCCACGCTCTCGATCAGGACCGGTCTCGGCATCTCCCCGTCGTTTCCGATCGCGGACATGATCATCGCCATGTGGAGCGGGGACACGTACACCTCCCCGAACCCCGCGGCCGTCCGGGCGAGGTGGAGCTCGTCCGAGGGGACCTCTCCGTGGCTCGGCTCGACGGGGAGGCCGAACGGAATCCGCTGGCCGAACCCGAATTTCTCCAAAAACGTCTCGAGGATCTCGCTCCCCACGTAATCGACCGCCACCTTCCCGAAGACGGAGTTGGCCGACTTGGCGATCGCCTCCTCGAGCGTCATCGTGGGAATGCCGCGTCCCGCCCGGGCATGGAGCCCCCGGCGGGTGATCCGGTAGATCCCCCCGCGATAGCTGATCTCGTCCTCCGGGCCGACCGCGCCCGTCTCCAGCGCCGCCGCCGCCGTGACCACCTTGATGAGGGAGGCGGCGGGGTAGATCGCCTTCAAGGGGAGCCACGGATCCGCCTCCCCCCCCTTGCGGTATCCCACGAGGGCTACGACCCTTCCGGTCTTCGGCTCCATCGCGGCGAAGACGCCGTATGGGGGATCGTATTTCCGGAAAAGCTCGAAGATGTCTTTCTGGAGTCTCGGGTCGAGGGTAAGGGAGATCTTCGTGCCGGAAGGGGTCGTCCCTTCGGACGAACCTTCGGCGAGAAGCCGCCCGAGATCCTCCGGCGTCAGTCCGTGCGCGAACGCGTTCTGCTCGTCCTGGTCCGGCAGCTCCCGGGAGGGCGGGGGGAGCTGGTGGCGGGTGTCCGCGCCGACCATGTTTGCGAATCCCCAGGCGGCAAGGACGGAGGCGAGGACGGCCAGGACGAGGATCGTCCTCTTCCGGTCCTTGCCTGCCAGGCTCATGACGGCTTCCCCGCAAGGCAGACGAGGGCTTCCGATTCCGGCGAGAAATCCGAACCGGCGAAATCCCCGAACAACCGGATCCCGGAAAAACCGGCCCGCGAAAGCATCTCCCACAATTCATCGGGATAGATCGGATAGAGGGGAATGTCGTTTCTCACGACCTTGGGCTGTCCCCCTTCGGATATCCTAAGCACCGTCTGGAACCGCACCTTCCGGCTCCCCTCCCACGCGTAACTTCGGCGGAACTCGATCGCCCCTTCCTCCGCCCGCAGGAGAGGAAGCGCCGTCACCTTTTCGAGAAGCAGGCGCTCGTAGTTGAGGATCTGGAGGAGAATCTCCCCTCCCCTGGAGATGACCGCCGCGGCGTCCGCGAGAAATCGCGCCGCTTCGTCCTGAGGCACGTGGACCAGCGAATTCCCCAGGCAGAGAACGAGGTCGGCCGGGGGGGAGACGATTCGGGAGATGTCCGAGAAGGCGCCGATCTCGACCCGCGCCCCGGGATACGGGGCCAGTTTCTCTCTCGCCAGGGCGACGAGCGCCGGATCGGGATCGAAACCGATGCACTCCGCCCCCGCGTGGGCGAACGGAAGAAGTTGCGCTCCCGAACCGCAGCCGGCATCGGCGACCCGTCCCACGCGCCCCGTCGCGAGGAGCTTGTCGAATAGTGCCCTTTGGGCCTCCGAAACCGGAAAGAGCGCGTCGTAGACTTCGCTCAGGTCCGTGTAGAACGGCAATACTTCTCCTTCCATCGCGGCCTATTGTAGCAGGGAGAGGCGTTTGCCGGAAAAGAAAAGGTTGACGGCCGCGAATTTCCGCGGATATTTATGGTGAAGCCCGTTCACGGGCGCAATGAACCGCAAGGAGGGAGATGATGAAACGGGGACCGGTCGTTCTGCTGGCAGCCGTTTTCCTCGCGGGGCTTTGCGGCAGCCCTGCGCACGCGTTCAACCAGCCGCCGCTCAACCTCGGGCTGACGGACATCCTGGACGGGGGCGTTCCCGGCGTGGGGACGTTCTTCACCGAGTATGTCCAGGTGTACCAGTCCGACGAGTTCATGGACGATAACGGAGACGAAATCCCGGGGTTGCCCCGGGTCAGCAGCGTTCTCTCCATGAACCAGCTTGTCCACGTGTACAAACACAAGCTGCTGGGCGCCAACATCGGGGTCGACGTCCTCCTTCCCGTCGTTGCCATCAACACCAGCATGCCCCTGACAGCCAATCCGGGCGTGTTGGGCGACCTGACGATCGGTCCATTCCTGCAATGGCTCGACACGAAGCTCCTGGGCCGCCCCATTGTGCAGCGGCTCGAGCTGGACTTCACGATTCCGACGGGACAGTACGACAAGAAGTACGCTTTGAACCCGGGAAGCAACCACTGGGTGATCGAGCCGTACTACGCCTTCACCTGGTTCCTGACGCCGCAGTTCTCGACCTCCTGGCGGATTCATTACACGTACAGCACGAAAAACGACGATCCGTGGATCGGTTCGGGGGAGAGCGAGATCACGCCGGGGCAGGCGTTCCACTTCAACTATTCGTTCGAATACGAATTTTTCAAGGGGTTCCGGGGTGCGGTGGCGGGGTATTACCTGAAGCAGCTGACCGAGGATGAGGGAAGTTCCGGGGACATCTCGAACTCGGAAGAGCAGGTCTTCGCCTTCGGCCCGGCGATCCACTACTTCTTCAGCGACAAATTCTCCGCGGGCCTCAAGACCCAGTGGGAGACCTCGGTCGAAAACCGCCCGGAAGGGAACCGCACCACGCTACGGTTCACCTACCTGTTCTAGGCAGCCTCGCGCAGATCCGTTTCCGCGAATGAAAAAGGGGGCCGAAAGGCCCCCTTTTTTCGTTGCCTTCTTTCCGGAATCAGATCAACACGCGCCGGTTCCCCGTGGGAAACATCTCCTCATCGATGGGAGGATGGCCGGGCGGAAGGTTTCTCCCTGAATGATCGTGGAACGGAAGCCGCTCCAGGGATTCGGACTCCGGCGGAAGCGCATGCAGGCCGCACTCGCCCACCTGAGCCACGATGTCTTTCCCTTGCTGGGTCACGCACACGGGAGTCCCGTGAATGTAGATCTGGCTCGAGGAGGTGAGCTGCGTTGCATACGGTCCCATCGCCTGAAGATGCAAAAAGCCCCAAAGTAGGAACATTCCTGCGATCGTGACCGCGATGATCGTCTTCACGGGGTTCTCCCTTCTCGATCATTTCCCGTACGATGCGGGCAGCGGGGGGAAAGATTCCCCACCGGGAACGTTCCATCTTTCATCAATCCCTTCCGAGCGACACGGCCGGTTTCCCGGCATCCGCCTGCTCCAGAACCATCAAAGGGGGAAAGGCAGCGTCGGCCCACATTGCAATAATTTTGCAGATGCAATATAGTTGCAGAACAGGGAAAAACCGATGGACCGGTCCGCGGAAGCCCTTCGAAAACTCGGGTACCCCGCCACGCGGGGCAGGGGGGAGATCCTTCGCATCCTGGCGGAGAGCCCCCTTCCGCTCTCGCCGAAGGAGATCCTGTCCCGGTTCCCTGCGCCCAAACCCGACGCGTCCACCGTTTACCGGAATCTCTCCCTGCTCGTCTCCCTCGGGCTGGTCAGGAGCGTCGCGCTGCACGAACGGAGCCGCCGCTACGAGGTGGCCGGCGACGGGGCCCATCGCCACCGGGTCGTCTGCAAGGGGTGCGGAAGGATCGAGTCGTTCCAGCCGAGGCGCTGCGATCTCTCCCGCCTCGAGACGGACCTCCGCAGCGCGCTGGGCTTCGACGTGACGGAGCACTCGCTGGAATTTTTCGGCGCCTGCCCGGACTGCCTGCGCACGGAGGAGCGACGATGAAAGCGGTCGCCGCCATTCTTGCCGCCGGGCTGGTCCTCTTCCCCGGATTCGGGACGGCGCAGGGAGCCGACCTTCGGGTCCTCGCCTCCTTCCTCCCGATGTACCTCTTCACGCGGAACGTCGTCGGCGACGCGCCGGGCGTCTCGGTGGAGATGATGCTCCCCGCTTCCCTCGGATGCCCGCACGACTACTCCCTCTCCCCCGGAGACATGCGCAAGATCGCCGAGGCGGACCTTTTCGTCGCAAACGGGCTCGGGATGGAAGATTTCCTCGGCCTCCCCGTCCGGAGGGCGAACCCGAACATCCGGGTGGTGGAAACCGCGTCTTCCGTGCCGCCTCTCCGGGGGGGCGGCCACCGGGAAAACGTCAACCCGCATACCTGGGTGAGCCCCCGGAACGCGATCCGGCAGGTTCGCGCGATCGAAAGGGCCCTCTCCGACGCCTCCCCGGAAAACGGGCCGGTCTTTCACAGGAATGCCGACGCGTACGTCGCAAGACTCGAACCCCTGGCAAGGGAATTCGACGAGGCCGCCGCGGGCTTCCGCAACCGGAAGATCGTCGTCTTCCACAACGTCTTCGACTACCTGGCCAGAGACCTCGGGCTCACCATCGTGGGATGGATCGAGGAAACGCCGGGACAGGAGCCCTCCGCCGGCGAGATGCGGAACCTCATCCGGAAAATCCGGAAGGAGGGAGCAGCCGCCGTGTTCGCGGAGCCGCAATACCCCGAGAGGCTCGCCGCGATGATCGCCCGGGAAGCCGGCGTCCCCGTCCGCATGCTCGACCCGGTATCGACCGGCGCCACGGCGCCGTCGACGTACGAGGAGGTCATGCGAAGGAACCTGCAAATTCTCACGGAGGCCCTGGGCGTCCGATGACGGCCCCGGGACACCATCACACGCTCGAAATCCGGAATCTCTCCGTCCGGGCGGGAGGGACGGAGATCCTCTCCGGGATCAACGCCGACGTGCGCTGCGGGGAGGTGACTGCGCTCGTCGGGCCGAACGGGGCGGGGAAGAGCACGCTGCTCCTGGCCATCCTGGGACTGGTTCCATACACCGGGGAGATCCGCTTCTGCCGGGCCGCGGAGCACGGGAAGGGGGCGCCCCGGATCGGCTATGTCCCCCAGCGGCTCGACTTCGACCGGAACGCCCCGATGACGGTGCTCGATTTCCTTTCCCTTTCCTCCCAGCGGTACCCCGTCGTCTTCGGGCACTCCACGCGGTCGAGGAGATCGGCGGAGGAGTGCCTGGCCCGGGGGAACGCCGCCCACCTGCTGCTCCGCCCCCTGGGGAAACTCTCGGGGGGGGAACTCCAGCGGGTCCTGCTCGCCCTCGCCCTCCGCGACAACCCGGACATCCTGCTCCTGGACGAGCCCGTGTCCGGGGTGGACCTTTCCGGGGAGGAGCTGTTCTGCGATTTCCTGAGCCAGATCCACAGCGAGTCCCGGTTCAGTCTGCTCCTCGTGAGCCACGACCTCTCCGTGGTCAGCCGTCACGCCGACCGCGTCATCTGCCTGAACCGGAGGATCGTCTGTCAGGGGGCGACGACGGAGACCCTGACCCCGGAGAACCTCGCGGCGATGTACGGGAGCGGCGCGCACCTGTTCAGCCACGGCGCAGCCGAAGGACACGGGCACCTGCACGTCCCCCCGCCCGGGCACGGGGAGAGAAAGGGGGATTGACGGTGGACCCGATCTTCGACCCTCTGTTCCGAGCGA
>DASUAN010000258.1:0-2172 GCA_035763765.1 Candidatus Deferrimicrobiaceae bacterium | reverse complement strand
GGGTCGAGTAGATGGGGCGCCGCGGGAAGATGCGGCTGCCGAGCCGCCTCGCAGGCGCTGTTGCCGGCCGGGGTGCCGGTGGTCTCCTCCCTGCCGTCCCGTTGTCGGGAATTTCCCCTTCCCTGTGGAATTGGCCGGCCGGGTTCGATATGATGCTTCTTCCCCCGCGCGTTTCCGCGCCGCACGGAGGCGCGGGAAAGCTCGGGAAGGACGGGAGGGGCGGGATGGGGTTCGACCCCGACAGGTTCCTGACGGAGTACGCCGACGCCTTCAACGCGCGCGACCCGGAGAAGCTGCGCTTGCTGTTCGCCCTCGACGATCCCCGGTTCGCGGTGTTCGAGGATTTCTCGAAGGATCTCTTCGACGGGGAGACCTACGGGGCCATCCTCGAGGGGGCGTTCGACGCCTCCGGAGAGATGTCCTTCGAACTGCTCCGCTGCGACCGCTTCGGCGACTTCGCGGTCGTCCACGCCATCCAGAAGCTCGTCGACGAGGACGAGGAGGATACGAACGTGTACGTGGAGGCCCTGGTCCGGGCCACGTTTTGGATCACCCTGTCGGGGGAGAGGGCGCGCATCGTCGCAGCCCACCTCTCCTCCCTTCCCTCGGACTCCGCCGCGGACTCCCCCTCGGCCATGTCCGCGGGATAGCGCGCGCCCTTAGCTCAACGGATAGAGCTCCTGACTTCGGATCAGGCGGCTGGGGGTTCGAATCCCTCAGGGCGCGCCACTCTTTTCCCGCAACGCGATATGGGATTCGAACCGGAGGCGGCGCCGACGAACAGGAGGAAAAGCGCGACCTTGCGGAGCGCGTCAGCCGCCGACGAGGCCGGGAGGCCGATGTCGAGAACGACGAGGCTCATCGGGCGAATCCCTCAGGGCGCGCCAAGTTTTTCAGGGAGTTATGTGAGTAGGCCGGGTCGCTTCATCCCTGCCTGTTGCCATTCTGTTGGCGATCGCCGCTCCTTGACGTAGGCAAGCGACTCCCCGGCCGTTCTGTTTCGGGGGCATGTCGATCATCCCGACACCCCCCCCGCTCGTCACGCGATCAGGCGAGCCAGCTTCTCCCGCTCCTCCGCGAGCTTGGCGACCCCCCCGTCGATCACCGACAGAAGCGCCTTCTTCCGGTCTTCCGCGAAGTCCTTCCCTCTTTCGAGAATCTCCTGCGTCGATTCGCCGATCCTGTCGACCATCCCGGACACGCTCCGGGACAGATCGTCCGCCAGATCCTCCGCTCGTCGTCGGGTCTTCCGCGAGTAGTCGGCGATTTCCTTCCGGGTCTTTTCTCCGGAGGCCGGGGCGAAGAGGAGCGCGATGCCCGCCCCGATGGCTGCGCCGGAAAACAGAAGAATCGCGGCCGTTACGGCATCGTTTCGTTTCGGCTTCATGGGGAATTTCCTTTCTCCGCCCATCACGGATCGCAGGGTTGGGGTGCCGGGGGTTGACGACCGCCACTATGCAACCTCAGTCATTTCGGCGGGGAGTTTGCCGAGAATGACCCGAAGGACTTCCCTCCTCCTTTTGATGGTTTCGCCGGTTGCCGATTCTTTCGCCCTGGCAAGGTCCTTGTCGATGCCGGACAGAACACCCTCCAGGGTTTCCCTGAGCGTATGGATTTCCATCCCGGTGAGCTTGAGTTCCATGGCGCCCTCCTTGATGCAAGCGTCCATGCATCGAAGATCACCCGGCACCCCACGGATTCATTCCTGCCTTCGAGACGTGCGTTTCCCGGACAAGGGGGAATCGCGTTGTCATCCCGCACCTCCCTTTCCGCCGGAAAGGAATTCGGCCGGACCGACTCTAATCCGAAACGCCGTTCGGTCTTACGTATACAATATACCGCGATTCGGGTACCGGGTACAGGGCGTATCGATTCCGGATGGTCCGTTCCCGCACCTCCCCGTGCGCGGAAAGCCGTTTTCGTATCGGGCGAGCCGCATCCGGAAGCCTTTTACCGTCGGTATACGCGCGATGGGGTGGTGTGCAACCCGTATTCTCCGCGCACCTTGAACGTCGAGGGGGAAGGGGAGGAGGAAAAAAGTCGTCGAAAAACGGCGGCGACCGGCCGGGAAGTTTTCGGGAGGCCGATGTCGAGCGCGATCGCCCGGGGAGGATTTGATGTAAGAGGGCGGGACAATCCGCCTTTTCTTTTTCGGCGGTCGTGAGCGATTGT
>DASUAN010000257.1:0-2129 GCA_035763765.1 Candidatus Deferrimicrobiaceae bacterium | reverse complement strand
CGCTTTTCACCGGAATCCTCCGGGACATCTCCAAGCGCCGGGCCGCCGAACGGGGCCTGCAGGAGAGCGAAGAGCGCCTGGCTCTGGCCCTCCGGGGGGCGGATCTCGGCACCTGGGACTGGGACCTCCCGAAGGGACGGCTCATCTCCAGCCTGCGGATGACGGCGATGCTCGGGTACGAACCCGACGAGATCGAGCCGACGATCGGCGGCTGGGAGGCGCTGGTCCACCCCGACGATCTCCCAGGGGTCCGGCGCAATCTCCGGGAGCACTTCCAGGGAGATCTCCCGCTCTGCGCAGCGGAGATCCGCCTTCGGGACAAGTCCGGGAAATGGAGATGGGTCCACCTGATCGGGCAACTTGTCTCCCGGACGCCGGACGGGAAACCTCTTCGGGCCGTCGGGATCCAGCGAGACATCAGCTTACGGAAAAAGGCGGAGGCGGATCTCCTGGAGGCCATGGAGACGATCCGAAGGGGTCATGAGAATCTTCTGGCCGTCCTCGACCTGCTCCGGATCGGCACGGTCACCGTGGAGGAAAACGGGACCATCTCCTTCCTGAGCGAGTTCTGCGAACGGATCGAGGGGGTGGATCGGACCGGCGCCATCGGAAGGAGCTGGGAGGAGGTCCTTCCCTTCGATCCTGCTTCCCGGGAGAAGATCCGCGAGTCGATGCATCGGAAAGAGCCGGATCGGCACCGCCTCAGCCTCTACCTGGAGACCCCTTCCGGGCGAAACTACGCGCTCGAGTGCGACGTACGGGACGACCCACGGCATTCGAATCGCCGCATCCTCTTCCTGTACGACGTGACGGAGACCGAAATCCTGAGAACCCGCCTCGAGGAGGCGCATTCCTACCGCCTGGTGGGGAGCAGCCCCCCCATGCTCCGCCTCTACGAGATGATCGAACGGGTCTCCGGGGGGGACTGGACGGTCATGATCGAGGGGGAAACCGGCGCGGGCAAGGAGCTGGTCGCCCGGGCCATCCACGCGACGAGCCCGCGGAACAGGGGACCCTTCCTTGCCGTCAACTGCGCCGGGCTGAGCGAGTCGCTCCTGGCCAGCCAGCTCTTCGGGCACCGGCGGGGAGCCTTCACCGGGGCGTCATCCGACCAGGAGGGGTATTTCGAGGCGGCGGCCGGGGGGACCATCTTTCTCGACGAGATCGGGGATATCCCCCCGGGGGTGCAGACCAGCCTCCTCCGGGTCCTCCAGGAACGGGAGATCACCCGTCTCGGGGAGGCGAGGCCCCGCAAGGTGGACGTCCGGGTCATCGTCGCCACCCATCGCGACCTGGTCCAGGAGGTGGCCGGCGGGCGATTCCGGGAGGACCTTCTCTACCGGATCCGTGTCGCCCGTATCGAGGTCCCCCCGCTCCGGGAACGGAAGGAGGACATCCCCCTCCTGGCCTCCGCATTCCTGGGAGAAGCCCGGATCTCTTCCGGAAAGCCCACGCTCCAGCTCAGCACGGAGGCGCTGCGGGCTCTGTCCTCGTATTCCTGGCCGGGCAACGTGCGGGAACTGCGGAACGCGTTCGACCATGCGGCGATCCATGCCCGGGGGGTGATCATGCCGTCCGACCTGCCGCCGGAAATCGCGGGGGCCCGAAGGAAGGAGGAGCCCCCCGGCCCGGAGGAAACCGGGGAGGTGAACGAGAGGGAGCGTCTGCTGGCCGCCCTGAAGAAGGCGAAGGGGAACCGCAGTCTCGCCGCGAGGGCGCTCGGGATCAGCCGCGCAACGCTCTACCGACGGATCCGGGAACATGGGATCTGAACCGGGGAACCCGCTCCCTGCCCGGATTCCCTGCGGCTCTCGCGACGGCGCCGAAGGGGGGACTCGCCCGCGGAAGCCTCCGCGATCCCGCGATCGGCCTTTGCGGCGGGGCGAGCGACGGACGCGCTCCTGAAGTCGGGCTTTTCCGCCCGGCCCGGCCCGGACGAGAAATAAAAACCAAATCTTCCGCTCAAAACAAACCTACGGAACGATGGCGCTGCGCTTCTCAGCCGTACTTTTTTACTGCTGCATCTATGGCGCTGCCAGCCTTGGCCAGATCCCCTGGGACCATCACAGGATGAATCTCAATGTTTGCTTTCAATGCCAGGAACCACGGCTCGGCAATCGCCGGGATCT
>DASUAN010000256.1:0-2706 GCA_035763765.1 Candidatus Deferrimicrobiaceae bacterium | reverse complement strand
GCCGTCCCGCGCTCCTGTATTCGAAGAAGGACATCGGGCTCGTCTCGATCGGGAACCTGGAGGACGACCTCCCCCGGGTGGCCGAGTGCGACTGGATCGTCGAGGCGGTCACGGAGAACCTGAAGATCAAACGGGACCTGTACGCGCGGCTCGAGGCGGTCCGGAAGCCCGGAACGATCGTGACCTCGAACACTTCCGGGATCGCCATCTCCCAGATGACGGAGGGGCGCTCCGACGACTTCCGGCGGCACTTCCTGGTGACCCATTTCTTCAATCCGGTCCGGTACATGAAGCTGCTCGAGATCGTTCCCGGCGAGGAGACCGACCCGGCGATCCTTGCGGCCGTGGCGGAGTTCGGGGAGCGAAGGCTCGGGAAAGGGATCGTCTACGCGAAGGACACCCCGAATTTCATCGGGAACCGGATCGGCATCTTCGGGTTGATGTACGCGATGCACGCGATGGTGGAGGACGGCCTCACCATCGAGGAGGTCGACCGGATCCTGGGGCCCGCGATGGGGCGTCCCAAGTCGGCCGCCTTCGGCACGGGGGACCTGGTCGGGATCGACACGCTGCTCCATGTCGCCGACAACGTCTACCGGAATCTCCCGGACGACCCGCAGCGGGAGCGGTTTCTCCCCCCCCCCTTCGTGACCGAGATGGCGAAGAAGGGCTGGCTGGGACGGAAGGCGAAAAGCGGCTTCTTCAAGATGGAGGGGAAGGGGGAGACGAAAAAGAAGTTCGTCCTCGACTACCGGGCCCTCGATTACCGGCCGGCCGCGAAGGTCTCCTTCCCGTCGCTCGACGCCGTCAAGGGGGAGGAGGAGGTCGGTACGCGGATCCGGAAGGTGATCGCCGGCGACGACAAGGCGGCCGTCTACGCCTGGAAGGTCCTCTCGGAGACCCTGCTCTACTCCGCGAGCCGGATCCCGGAGATCTCCGACGACGTGCAGAACATCGACAACGCCATGAAATGGGGATTCAACTGGACGCTGGGCCCCTTCGAGACCTGGGACGCGATCGGCGTTCCCGAGTCGGTGGCCCGGATGAGGCAGGAGGGGAAGAAGATCCCCGGGAACGTCGAGAAGATGCTGGCGGGGGGGAACAACTCCTTCTACCGCCGCAGGGAGGGGGTCCTCGAGCAGTACGATTTCGCGAAGGGCGCCTACGTTCCGTCCCCGGTCTCTCCCGATGTCCTGCTCCTGCCCGCCCTCCGGGACCGGAACCGGGTGGTGAAGCGGAACGCGGGGGCCACCCTCTACGACCTCGGCGAGGGAGTGCTCTGCCTGGAGTTCCACACGAAGATGAACGCGATCGACGCCGACATCGTGGCGCTGATGAACGAGGGGGTGGCGCTCGTGGAGAAGGAGTTCGCCGGGATGGTGATCGCGAACCATGCCGAGAACTTCTGCGTCGGGGCGAACCTGATGCTGCTCTTCCTTGAGGCGCAGAACAAGAACTTCGACAACATCGAGACGATGGTCCGGGAATTCCAGAACGCCTGCATGCGGCTCCGGTACTCCGGGAAGCCGGTCGTGGCCGCCCCGGCGGGATTGACGCTGGGAGGGGGGTGCGAGATCTGCCTCGGGGCCGATCGGGTCCGCGCCGCCGCGGAGACCTACCTGGGACTGGTCGAGATCGGGGTGGGACTGATTCCCGCCGGAGGCGGGACCAAGGAGATGGTGATCCGGCATCTCGACGGGATTCCGGACGGCGTCGCCGCCGACCCCTTCCCCTTCCTGCGGAAGGCCTTCGAGACGGTCGGCATGGCCAAGGTGGCCACCTCCGCGAAGGAGGCGCAGGAATTGGGGTTTCTGCGCCCCTGGGACCGGATCACGCTCCAGCGCGACTTCCTGATCCAGGAGGCGAAGAACACGGTGCTCGCCCTGAACCGGGAGGGGTACGAGCATCCCCGGCCGCGGGCCGACATCGTCCTTCCGGGGCGGGCAGAGTTCGCGAACTTCGCCTACGGGCTCTACACGATGCGGGTGGCCGGGCATATCAGCGAATTCGACGAGCGGGTCGGCCGGAAGATCGCCTTCGTGATGACGGGCGGGGACGTCCCCCGGGGGACCCGACTCTCCGAGCAGGATCTGCTCGACCTGGAGCGGGAGGCCTTCCTCTCGCTCTGCGGGGAGGAAAAGACCCAGGCCCGCATCCAATATATGCTGATGAAGGGGAAGCCCCTCCGGAACTAGGAAGCGCCGGGCGACCGGCGGGAGGTTCCCTTCGAGGAGGAATCCGATGGCGAAAGCGTACATTGTCTCCGCGGTCCGGACGGCCGTCGGCAGGGCATACCGGGGGAGCCTGAAGGATACCCGTCCCGACGATCTCGGGACGATCGCCGTCCGCGCGGCGGTCGAGCGGGTCCGGAACCTCGACCCGAGGCAGGTGGACGACGTCATCCTCGGCTGCGCGATGCCCGAGGGGGAGCAGGGAATGAACGTCGCCCGGATCTGTGCGTTGAAGGCCGGTTTTCCCGACTCGGTTCCGGCCCTCACCATCAACCGGTTCTGCTCCTCGGGCCTCCAGTCGATCGCGATGGCGGCCGAGCGGATCATGGCCGGATTCGCCGACATCGTCGTGGCCGGGGGGACCGAGTCGATGACGATGGTTCCGATGGGGGGGAACAAGCCCTCCCTGAATCCCGAGATCGTGGAGAACCGTCCCGAGGTGTTCATGCCGATGGGGCTCACCGCGGAGCAGGTG
>DASUAN010000255.1:0-5302 GCA_035763765.1 Candidatus Deferrimicrobiaceae bacterium | reverse complement strand
AGTTCCGCCTCGTCGTGCCACTTCCCCTCTTCTGCTCCCGCGACTGCGCAAACCCCCAGGATTAGGAGGCCCGCCGCGAGAAAGGACCGAAGAAACGTCATCTTTCCCTCCTCATTCATAGGTTGATTGCGCAAGGCGTGACGGCATTTTTCCGAGAGCGTTCCCATGTCCTCAAGCAGAAAAACATTGCCCCCGGCACTATTTATCTACCTGCCAGAATTTTCCCTGCGATGCAAGCCGCGCGTCGGGAGATCCCGGTGGTGTTTCCCGGAAAGTCCGCGAATCACGGGACGGTCGACCCGGGCGAAAATTGAGGTATTCTTAAGCGATTGACCTGGGAAGCGCACTCCCGGTTTTTTCCCGGAGGAGGCAGGGGAGGCCGTCCATGATGATCGAATTCAACCGCATCCGGCCGACATGCCACGAAAGCGTCTTCGTGGCGGAAGGGGCGATGGTGATCGGGGACGTGGAGATCGGGGAGGATTCGAGCGTCTGGTTCCACACCGTCATCCGGGGGGACATCCACCGCGTCCGGATCGGGAAGAGGACCAACGTGCAGGACCACTCCACGCTCCACGTCACCCGGAAGGACCCGCTGGAGGTGGGGAGCGAAGTCACGATCGGCCACGGAGCCGTGGTTCACGGCTGCACGGTGGAGGATTTCTGCCTCATCGGGATCGGGGCGGTCGTGCTGGACGGGGCGGTCATCGGGAAGGGGAGCGTCGTCGGAGCCGGAGCCGTGGTGGCGCCGGGAACCGTCGTGCCACCGCACTCCCTCGTTCTGGGGGTTCCGGGGAAGGTGGTGAGGAATCTCGGGCCTGACGCGGCGGACGGCAACCGGATGACGGCGGCGAACTACGTGGAGCTGGCCAGAGCTTACCGGAAAGGATAAGGAGGACGGCGATGGGGCGGATCGGGGAGATCTGGGAAGGGGACCGGCTGATCCAGGACTTCGGGATGAAACGGATCGAGGCCCGGGAGGGGTACGCGAAGGTGTCGGTGGAGGTGAAGGAGCGGTTTCTGAATGCCCACGGGATCGGACACGGGGTGCTTCTTTTTGCCGCCGCGGACGCGGCGTTCGCCCTCTCGGTCAACGCGGTGGTCGACGCCGTGGGAGTCCAGTGGAGCCTGAACGTCTTCCGGGCGGCGAAGCCGGGCGAGGAGGTGATCGGGGAGTCGAGGATCATCCACAAGGGTCGGCAGTCGATGGTCTGCGAGCTGACGGTCACCACGGGGGACGGCCGGATCCTCGCGCGCGGTCAGTCCACCGCCCTGCCCGTCGGGCGCGGGGCGCACAAAGGCTCGGCCCCCCCCGACGTCCGGAAGGAGGAGCCCCCCACGGCGGAATGACGCGGGGCTTTCGCGTCCTGCCCGGGCGATCCTTTAGTTCGCCCCCGCCAGGATCGCCTCCCGCTCGCACACCTTGGGCTGTTCGGCGGCGAGGTAGTCGCTCGTCCGGAGCCGCACGATGTGGCGGTGGGTCCCCGCGGTGAAGGCGATCTCCTCGTTTCCCGTGAGCTCGTGCGAGACGAGCACCGGAATCTGGTACAGGGATCCGAAGATCGGCATCGCCCCGATGTCGCAGTCGCCGAACAGGGGTGCGAACTCCGCCTCGCTCGCCAGCCGCACCTTTTTCGCGCCGAGGCAGGCCTGCATGCGTCGGAGGTCGACCCGTTCCGTCGCGGGGACGACCGCCATCCAGATCTTCCCGTCGATGTTCACGATCACCGACTTGGCGAAGGCCCGTCCCGGCACGCGCGATGCCTGGGCGACCTGCTGCGCGGTGAACGCCTCGGCGTGCGTCTCCGTGCGGTACGGGATGTTGCGGTCCTCGAAAAACTTGACGAGTTTCTCCGGGATGCCCATGGGATACCTCCTGCGGCGGGGAAGAGGGCCGACGGGCCGGCCTTCCTCCCTCAATTATTTGGACACGTCCTTGGCCAGCTCGACGTACCGGTCCCACGGGGTGGCGACCCAGGTCTCCGTGGTGCCGTGTCCGTACGACCGGACCAGGAGGGCGACCTTGGTCGCGGACTCCCCGTCGGGCGCCTCGAAGATGTCCAGGTAGTCGTAGGGACCCAGGATCGAGTAGCTGCTTTTCCACGTGACCTCCGGGCAGTTCTTCTTGATCCGCTCGGAGACCTTCTTCTCGAGTTTTTCCACGAATTTCGGTCCGGAGACCGCCTCGGGAGAGATCCGGGTGAGCATGATGTAGGTCGGCATCGTGGTCCCCTCCATCGGGCGTGGGGTTCACCGCGTGGTTTCCGGTAGGGGAGCCGGTTTGGTGATGAGGTGAACGGACGACGGGGTCGGATCTGGCCCCAGTATAGCGCAATTTCCCCGGCGGACATAGATCCCCCCGGGGGCGGCGGGGCGGTCAGTGCTCCTGGGGCGGGGGGCCGTTCTGGTGGTCCGGGCGGCGCATCAGGAGGAGGAGGGGCAGGACGCACGCCATGAGGACCGACAGGATCCAGAACGCGTCGTTGAACCCCATCGCCGTCGCCTGCCGGATGACCTGTCCGTAGATCATCTTCATCGACGTTCCCTCCGCAATCCCCTCGGGGATCCCCCGGGTCGGCAGAAGGGTCCTTCCCCATTCCACGGCCGACCGGAATCCCTGATCGAACCAGGTCAGATGCTCGGTGAGGCGGCTCTGGTGGAACTGGGCTCTCCGGGTGAATATGGTGGTGGAGAACGCCACGCCGAAGGACCCCCCGAGGTTCCGGAGCAGGTTGTAGATCGAGGTTGCGTTTCCCATCTCCGGTTTGGGTACCGAGGAGAGGGTGAGGGTGGTCAGCGGGATGAACAGGAGGCCCATCCCGATGCCGAGGTAGATCCTCGGCCACATGAGGGATCCGAAATCCGCCGCGAGGTTGAACCCCGCCATCTGCCGGGTGGAGAAGGCGCAGATGAGGACCCCCAGCGCGAGGAGATATTTCGGATTCCGCTTCACGATGAGCTTGCCCACGATGGGCATCGTGAAGAGCGTGGCGACCCCGCCGGGGGAGAGCACGAGCCCGGCGAGCGTCGCCGTGTAGCCGAGGAGGATCTGGGCGTACAGCGGCAGAAGCACGATGCTCCCCAAAAGGTTGAAGAAGGCGACGAACATCACCACGTTTCCCGAGCTGAACGATACGTTCTTGAACGCGCGCAGATCGACGATCGGGTGCTCGGCGAGGAAGAGCTCCACGATCACGAACGCGATGAGCGCCAGCACGGAGATCGCCGAGAAGACGAGGATGAAGTCGGACTGGAACCAGTCCTCCCGCTGCCCCTTGTCGAGCACGATCTGCAGGGCCCCGATCCCCACCGTCAGGAGCGCGATCCCCCAGGTGTCCACCTTCAGCTTCTCCGTCCGCTTCATGTAGGGGGGGTCGACGATGAACATCTTGACCATCATGATGGCGAACAGACCGATGGGGATGTTGACGTAGAAGATCCATCGCCAGGAGAGCGTGTCCGTGATGTAGCCCCCCATCAGAGGCCCCGCGATCGGCCCGAACATGATGCCGATCCCGAAGATGGCCATCGCCATCCCGTGCTCCCGGGGGGGGAACGTCTCCAGAAGGATCGCCTGGGAGAGGGGCTGGAGGGCCCCGCCGCCGATTCCCTGGAGAACGCGGAAAAAGACGAGCATCCCGAGGCTCGTGGCCGCCCCGCACATGAGAGACGCCCCGGTGAACAGGAGGATGGAGAAGACGAGGTACCGCTTTCGACCGAAGGTGCGGGCGAGCCATCCCGTCATCGGGATGATGATCGCGTTGGAGACGAGGTAGGAGGTGAGGACCCAGGCGGCCTCGTCGATCCCCGCGGAGAGGGATCCCCGGATGTGGTCGAGGGAGACGTTGGCGACGCTGATGTCGATGATCTCGATCAGCGTCGGAAGCATCACGGTGACGGCGACGATCCACTTGCTGTCGCGCATCGCGCCGACCGCGTTGTCCAGCCGGTTCCGCCCGTTCATGGAGTTACCGGACGAGCACCGTGGGCACGACCGACATTCCGATCCGAAGCACGTGCTCCGGGTCCTCCCCCCGGTCGAGCACGATCTTCACCGGGACCCGCTGCACGACCTTGACGTAGTTCCCCGTGGCGTTTTCGGGAGGAAAGAGGGAGAAGGCGGACCCGGTTCCCGCCATGATGCTCTCCACCTTCCCGCGGAACTTCTTGCCGGCGAACGTGTCGATCCGGATGACGACCTCCTGGCCGGGGTGGATCCGCTCGATCTGGGTCTCCTTGTAGTTCGCCTGCACCCACACGTCCGAGAGATCGGCCACCGCGAGCAGCGGCTGCCCCGGGGAGACGACCTGCCCCACCTCCACGCCCTTGCGGGTCACGTACCCGTCGGCCGGGGCGACGACGTCCGCGTAGTTCCGGTAGAGCTTCGCCTCGTCGAGGGCGGATTCCCGCTGACGGACGACGGCCCCCTGCTGTCCCACCTTCGCCTTGCGCTGCGCGAAAGAGGCCTGCCGCTGGGCCAGGACCGCCTTCCGCTGGGAGATGAGGGCCTCGAACGTCGGGATGGCCGCCTCCGCGAGCCGAAGCTCCTCCCGGGCGAGGTCGTTCCGGGCCCGGCTCACCGACAGTTCGGTCTGGGTCTTTTCGTGCCTCTCCCGGCTGATCGACTGCCGCTCGAACAGGTTCCCGGCCCGCTCCGCGTCCCGACCGGCCTGGGTGAGCTGCGCGTCGGTGAGGACGACCCGGGACCGGGCCGCCTCGACGGCAAGCCGCGCCTGGTCGAGCTGGGCCTGCGCCGCCGCGAGATCCTGGCGGGCCGCCTGGATGTCGGCCTCCGCCGCGGCGATGTCCGACCGGGCGGCGGACAGGTCGGCCGTCGCGGCGGACAGGGCGGAACTTGCGGCGGACACCCGGACGGCATACGGCTCCGGATCGATCCGAAGAAGGGGCTGCCCCCGCTTCACCGGCTGGTTGTCCTCGACGAGCACCTCGACGATCGTCCCCTGGATGCGTGCGGAGACCGGGTGGATCCGGCCCTCCACGAAGGCGTCGTCCGTCGCGATGTGCGTCTGTCGGTACCACCAGTAAAACGCGCCGGATCCGATGGTCACGACGGCGGCGATGCCAAGCAGCATCAACGCCTTTTTCCGCCGGGCGTTTTTCGGCGGGATCGCCCCGGTCTGGTTTCGTTCCTCACCCATGCTTCCTCCCCTTGGCCCGGTTCCAGGTCATGAATCGGTATTCTATTCCATTTCCAGGCGGCGCAATAATCCCCG
Organism: Candidatus Deferrimicrobiaceae bacterium; assembly: GCA_035763765.1. Lineage (GTDB taxonomy): Bacteria > Desulfobacterota > Deferrimicrobia > Deferrimicrobiales > Deferrimicrobiaceae > CSP1-8. The sequence continues at coordinate 68 of DASUAN010000255.1, read as the reverse complement.
GGCGTTCCCGGAAAGGATTTTCCCGACGGTCCCTTCCGAAAGACCGAACGTCTCGACCTGCGCGACGA
>DASUAN010000254.1:0-4869 GCA_035763765.1 Candidatus Deferrimicrobiaceae bacterium | reverse complement strand
GTGGGGGCGCTAAAGGATCCACTGTCCGGCAATCTCGACCGCATCCAGATCGTCAAGGGCTGGCTGGATCAGGGAGGCAAGCGGCAGGAAAAGGTCTACGACGTCGTGTGGGGTGACGCAGACAAACGAAAACCGGGCAAGGACGGCAAGCTCCCGCCTGTCGGCAGTACGGTCGACGTGAAGGAGGCCACCTGGACCAACACCATCGGCGACCCGGAGTTGATTACCGTGTGGCAGGACCCGGACTTCGATCCCAAGCAACCGGCCGTGTACTACGCGCGTGTGATCGAGATCCCGACGCCCCGCTGGACGGCCTACGAGGCCAAGCGCTTCGGGGTCACGATGCCGAAGGAAGTACCGATGACTACGCAGGAGCGGGCCTACACCTCGCCGATCTGGTATACGCCGTGAACGAAAGGAATACCGAGTGCAACAGTTTGTAAAAAAGTTGATTCATGAGCCGCTGGTCCACTTCCTGGCCATCGGCGCGGCGCTCTTCCTTCTGTCCGGACTGTTCGGTGGTTCAACCGCGACGCAGTCCGGGCAGAATTCGTACCGGATCGTCGTCACCCCGGGGCAGGTCGAGCACCTGACGGCACAGTTCACGCGCACCTGGCAGCGTCCTCCGACGGAGACGGAGGTGAAAGGGCTGATCGACGAATACGTGCTGGACGAGATCAGCTACCGCGAGGCCCTGGCGCTGGGGCTGGACCGGGACGATCCGACCATCCGCCGCCGGCTGCGCCTGAAGCTGGAGACGCTCAACGAGGACATCGCGGCGGCATCGCCCCCCACGGACCAGGAGCTCGAGGATTTCCTGGAATCGCATCCCGATCCTTTCCGCGTGGAACCGCAGGTGGCGCTCCGGCAGGTGTACCTGAACCCGGACCGCCGCGGCAGGCAGGCCGATGCGGACGCCCGGAACCTTCTTGCGCGACTTCGGGCGGCAGGCCCGGATGCGGACCTCGCGGGGCTCGGCGACCCCCTCATGATGGTGTCCAACGATCTCCCGCGATCGGCAGATTGGGAAATCGAAAGACTCTTCGGGGAGCAATTCCGCAGGAGCGTTCTCGAGCTTGCGCCCGGCCGGTGGGAGGGGCCCGTCCAGTCGGGGTATGGCCTGCACCTCGTGCTGGTGAGAGAGAAGACACCGGGGCGTCTTCCGGATCTCTCCGAGGTGCGGGAGGAAGTGGAACGGGAGTGGCTGTTCGCCCGGAAGAAGGCAGTGCAGGAAGCCATCCATAAAAAGCTGCTGGAGCGGTACACGGTAGTCGTCGAGCGGCCCCCCGACGCGGGAGGGAAAGGGTCGGCGGTCGCGGCGACGATCCCGGGAACGGGGGGGCGGTGAGGCGACTGCCGGGATTCGCTCTGCCGGCGATCGTCCTGGCGGTTCTCCTCGCTCTGGGGCTTCCCGGAGTCGTCCAGGCACACGAGTCGCAGCCCGGCTCTCTCGACATCAGACAGCTTGCCGCCGACCGGTACGATGTCGTCTGGAAGGCCCCCGTCTATTACGGCCGTCCTCATCCTGCCCGGATGGAACTGCCGGCATCGTGGCAGACGGTGGTCGGGCCGACGGAACGGACGCTCCCCGACTCGATCGTCCACCGCCGTGTCGTCGTCGTGGGGGAAAAGGGGGTGGAAGGGAGCATCGTCTCCTTCCCCGGTCTGGAAGGGACCATCACCGATGTCTTCGTGAGGCTCACGAGACTCGACGGGACCGCGATGACCGCCGTCGTGCGGCCCACGAGCCCCAGCGCGGTGCTCCGGGGAGAGCGTTCGTGGCATACGACGGCCGGCGAATATATCGGCCTGGGGTTTCATCACATCATGCTCGGGATCGATCACCTCCTCTTCGTCCTGGGGCTTCTGCTGATCGTCCGGGGGAGGATGATGCTTCTCAAGACCGTCACCTCCTTCACCGTGGCCCACTCCGTTACGCTGGCGATCGCCACGCTGGGCTACGCGAGCGCCCCCCTGCCGCCGCTCAACGCCGCCATCGCGCTCAGCATCCTGTTCCTCGGGCCCGAGATCGTCCGCTCCTGGAGGGGGGAGACGAGCCTGACGATCCGGTACCCCTGGGTCGTCGCCTTCCTGTTCGGGCTGCTCCACGGGTTCGGGTTCGCCAGCGGGCTTTCCACCACCGGGATGCCGAAGGCGGAGCTTCCGTGGGCGTTGCTCTTTTTCAACGTGGGGGTCGAACTGGGGCAGGTCGGGTTCGTCGCGGTCACGCTTCTCCTGTCGCGGGCGTTCCGGGTTCTGGAGGTGCGATGGCCGGTCTGGGCCGAGCGTGCTCCCGGCTACGCCGTGGGGGTGTGCGGCGCCTACTGGACGGTCCAGCGGACCGTCATGCTGTTCCTGAGTCTTTAGGTCATTTGGGGAAAGGTCCCGGACGTGCAGGATCGGAACGGAAGAAGGAAAAACCGACGGGTGCCGGGCAGGGCAACGGGACCCCTGGTTCTTGCCGCGCTTGCCCTTCTCCTTGTCCCGGCGACGGTCTTCGCCCACCAGGAAACCGGATCCGTCACCGGCATCGTCAGCGGCCTGAAGCATCCCGTATCGGGGATGGACCACGTCCTGGCGATGATCTCCGTAGGGCTGTGGGGGGCGCAGCTCGGGGCCCCCGCCGTCTGGGTCCTCCCGGTCGCCTTCCCCATGGTCATGGCCTTCGGGGGGATGCTCGGCCTCATGGGGATCTCGCTGCCGGGCATCGAGATCGGCATCGCCGTCTCGGCGATCGTGCTCGGCGCGATGATCGTAACGGAGAGCCGCCCGCCCCTGTGGATCGCGGCAGTACTGGTGGGGTTCTTCGCGATCTTTCACGGGCACGCGCACGGGACGGAGCTTCCCGCCGGCAGCAGCGGGCTGCTCTACAGCATCGGGTTCGTGGCGGCGACGGGAACGCTCCACGGGGTGGGAATCGCGTTGGGGCTTGTGCATCGCTTCCGCGGCGGGCGCCTGGCGGTCCGGGCGGCCGGAGCGGCCGTGTCGGCCGCGGGGGTCTTCTTTCTCGCGAGGATCTTCGTGTGAGGACCATCGATCGCAGACCGCTCGCCCTGGCCGCCTGTTCGTTTGCCGCGGCCCTGTGCCTTGCGCCGGTGGAGGCGCACGCCCACCTCGTGCAGACCGGCTTCGGGACGTTTTACGACGGCGTGGTCCACCTGTTCCTCACGCCGCCCGACCTGCTGGTCGCGATCGGGCTCGGACTGCTGGCCGGGCTGTGCGGTTCGGCCGCCTCGCGCGGCGTGCTGTTCGCGCTGCCGGCGGCCTGGCTGGCCGGGGAGATGGCCGGGTCGCTCTTCCCGGCATCCCTCACGCTTCCCTGGCTGACGACGGTTTCGTTCGGCGCGGTGGGCGTCCTGGTGGCGGTGAACGCGAACCTGCCGAGGGCGCTGCTCGTGCCCCTTGCGTGCGGGGCGGGACTGCTCCACGGGTTCGTGAACGGCCAGACGATGGTCGCCGCCGGTACCGACCGGCTGGGGATGATCGGGGCTTCCGTTTCCGTCTTCCTTGTCATAACATTGTCTTCTGCCTTGGTGGTGAGCCTGCGCGCGAACTGGACGCGGGTGGCGGTGCGCGTCGCGGGAAGCTGGATCGCGGCGATCGGTCTCCTGATGCTTGGCTGGCTGGTCCGGGGGCAGGGCTGACCCAAACCCGATAAGAAAAGGAGGAGAGAGATGCGTCGGTACGGGATCGTGTTTGCATGCCTGATGGCGCTCCTGTTTTTCGCCGGAACGGCGGTGGCCGAGAAACCGACGGCGCCGGCCAAGAAAGCGATGGAGCAGGCCGGGCAGGAAATCGTGAAGACGGTGGCGGAGGGGTGCAAGAAGGAGATCGAGACGTACTGCAAGGACGTAACTCCCGGCGAGGGGCGCGTCCTGGCGTGCCTGTACGCCCACGAGGACAAGCTCTCGGGGCGCTGCGACTACGCGCTCTACGACGCGGCGGCGCAGCTCGAGAGGGCGATCAATGCCCTGACGTACGTCGCCAACGAGTGCGGCGACGACCTGGACAAGTTCTGCGCGAATATCGAACCGGGACAGGGCCGCCTGGCGGATTGCCTCAAGAAGAACGAAGCGAAGGTGAGCGGCCGCTGCAAGCAGGCCTTCAAGGACGTGGGGACGAGCCTGAAGTAGAGGGTCCCCCGACGGAAATGCGAACATGACCGAAGACCCGACGGAACGACCGGAGGTCCCCCGCCGGAGCCGGGTCGCCGAAACCACGGAGCAGGGCGTTTTCCGGGCTCTCGTCGCCTTTGCCCTGCTCGCGTTTCTCTTCTACCTCCTCTACCGGCTGATGTCCCCGTTCCTGGTCGGCATCGGCTGGGGGATCATCCTCGCGGTCACCACCTTTCCCCTCTACCGGCGGCTTCGCAGAGGTCTCCGGGGCAGGGAGACCGTGTCGGCGGTGGTCATGGTCCTGGCGGTCACGATCCTGCTCGTGGGCCCCGCCGTGGCCTTCGTCGGGCTCCTGGGGAAACAGGCCGTCCAGGCGTACAACGTCATCGAACGGATCGGCCAGGAGGGGGGGGCGGTCCGGTTTCTCCAGGAAAGGCTCGTATCGTACGAGTCGCACCAGGTGATCGGCCCCTGGGTGGCGAAGGGAAGGGCGTATATCGAAAGCGCATCCGTCGACCTGTTGCAGACCGTGGGGCCCGCGATGGAGAAGGTCGTTCCGGCGATCCTGGGACTCTTCACCAGGGCCTCGACGAACTTCTTCGCCTTCCTTCTCGACCTTGTCATCATGCTGCTTTCCCTGGGTGTTTTCTACGTCAAGGGGGAATTCCTCCTGGGAGAGACCCTTTCGCTCCTGCCGCTCAGAGCGCAAAAGAAGGAACTTCTGTTCCGCAAGCTGGACCAGGTGATGAAAGCC
>DASUAN010000253.1:0-11534 GCA_035763765.1 Candidatus Deferrimicrobiaceae bacterium | reverse complement strand
GCTTTCCCCCTACAAGGACCTTGCGGTCGCTCGGAAACTTCCGGAATCGGTCACCCTTTCCGTACGATCCGGCACGGCAGGGGATTTCCGGGCGCTGTTCTCTCCGGGGATCCACAGCGCTCCGGGGCTAAGCTATCGGTTCGAGGGGGAGGTGCCTCCGCAGGCGGCCATCTTCGCAGACGGGGAGCTTCGCGGCATCGTTCCACGGGGGGGCGGGAAAGATCCGCCCTCGTACCTCGGCTATCTTCCGGCGGCACTTCCTTATCGGATGGTCTCCCGCCCCGCGGTGGCCCAGTTCTCCCTGCGGGGGACGGAAGGCATTCTCATGGCGGCGGGGAACGGAGCGGCCTCCGTGACGGTCGTGGAACCCGCGGCGGAGTACGCGAACATCGTCGCGCTGGACCTGTCGGATTTTTCCGGAGGGTTCCCCTCCGCGATTCCGGTAGAGATTTTGGGAGAGGGGGGAAGGAATTTCCTCGCCCGGCAGGGGCGTAAATACGACATCATCGAACTGTCGGACGTGTCCTCCCTTACCTTTTCCTCCCTCGGCATCCACGCAACCGGGGAGACCTATCTGCTGACACGAGAGGGAATCCGCGGCGCCCTGTCCCGGCTCACGGAACGAGGGATGCTTTCCGTCTCCGGATGGCTGAAATCCCCCCCGCGGGAGAGCGTGAAGATCCTGAACACGCTCCGCGCGGAGCTGGACGGGAAGGCGGTAATCGGGGCGCCGGAGCGGTTCGTGGTCGTGCGGGGGTGGGGATCGTTCGTCGCCGTGGCGCGAAGAGTGCCCTTCACCGGTGGCGAGATCGCCGCGGCGAAACGGTTTTGCCGGGAAAAGGGCTTCACCATGGTATGGCCGCAGAGAGGTTCCCCTGCCGACGCAGGAGGCTTGGAAGAGGCAGGCTTCCGGGAGGCGGTGAGAAATGCGCTGGTGGGATCGCCGATCGGGACTTCGGAGGAAGGCCTGTTCGATCTGCAACCTGTCTCCGACGATTCCCCGTATTTCCATCGTTTTCTCAGGCTCCGTTCCCTTCCGGAATTCCGTCGGCTTCTCGGGGATCAATGGGTCCCCTTCGTGGAATGGGGCGTGGTTTTTCTTGTGATATCCCTCGCCGTTTCGGCGGCCCTCGCAGCACTATTCCTTCTGCTTCCGCTCCCGTTCGCCGGGGACCAACGGATCCGCGGAGGCGGAACCGTCGGGATCTACTTCGCCGCCCTTGGGTTGGGATACATGCTGATCGAGCTCACCTTTCTCAAGATCGGCATCCTCCTTCTCGGAGATCCGATCCGGGCTGCTACCGCGGCGATCGGGGGATTCCCTTTTCTTTCGGGGATCGGGAGCGCGCTATCGGGGAGATGGGAATCGTCGAAAACGATGAGGCGGTGGGTATTCCCCGGGATCGCGGTTCTTGCTACCGCGGGCTTTTTCCTCCTTTTCCGCGCATCTCCCCAACTGTTGGCAAAAGGGCAAGGGGTTCGGGTATTCGCCTTCCTTTCCGCTCTCGCGCCGGCCGCGTTTTTGATGGGGATGCCGTTTCCCGCCGCGCTGTCCCGGATGGCCCGGGCGAATTCCACGGGGATTCCGTATGCGTGGGGCGTGAACGGATTTTTCTCCGTGACCGGGGCTTCCATCGCTTCGGTCGGATCGCTATGGATCGGATTCCATGCCACCGTGGCTGCGGCAGCCGTGCTTTATCTGCTGGCCGGGGCGGTGTTCGCCGGTCTGGGGTCAGAAGCTTCCCCCCCAGGCTGACGGCAAGGGCGCACGGAATGGTCGGCAGGGAGCCGGGCGATCTACTCTTCCCGGATCGAGGAGATGATTCTCTTCTGGTAGGCCTCCAGGACGTCTTTTCGATGGATGATCCCGATGAGGCGACGCGTATGCGGGTCGGAGACCACGGGGAGAATCGCCACGTTCTTGTATCCGAACTTGATCAGGACGTCGAAAAGCGTTTCCCCCGGGGTGAGGGAAACGGGGTTCGAGGTCGCGACATCCTCCGCCCGCACGAGGTCCGATAGCCCCTCCTCCATCAGGTAGGGGCGGAGGTCCCGGAAAGAGACTACGCCCGTAAGCGATCCATTTTCATCAATCAGGTAGAAGTAGTCGACAGGGGACACCAGGAACTTCTCGGAAATCTGCCGGAAAGAGGCCGACGCGGGAATCGTCAGGATCTCTTTCCTCATCACGTCCCGTACGAAAATCGTCTTGAGCACTCCCTCCTCCCGTCCCCGAACCAGATCCACGCCCTTTTTATGCAGGCTGTGGGTGTAGAGGGATAAACGGGATATCCGCCCCGAGACGAGCATTCCCGAGATCACCGCGACCAGCAGCGGGAGGATGATCGCGTAGTCGCCCGTCATTTCGAAGAGGATCAGGATGGCGGTCAGGGGGGCTCCCACCACAGGGGCGAGGAACGCGGCCATCCCGACGAGGGTGTACCCTCCGACGGTCCCGGCGGCGGAAGGGAAGAGGCCGTTCGCAACGGTGCCCGCCCGGGCTCCGATCATGCCGCCGATGAAGATCGAAGGGCCGAGGACTCCCCCCGAACCGCCCGATCCGAGAGAAAAGGAGGTGGCGACGATCTTCATGGCGCCGATCCCCAGCAAGAGAAGCCAGGGCAAACCCTCGTGGAGGACGTGGTCGAGCGGGGAAAGGAAGAAAGATGGGGCCCGAGAAACCGGAAGGAGAGGTTGATAAAAGGCGGGAAATGCGTTGCCGTTCCTCCTGTTTCGGTCGGAAAATCCCAGGTCTTCCGGGCATCGTTCGATTTGATTTTCCTGCCGAGAGCCTGTAAGTTGGAAACATATCACAGAATGAACCTTTGTTCTCATACAACAACCCGTTGCACCTTCCCCGGAGAAGCAGATGCGTCCTTTCGCTGTTCGGGAGGAACCTTGAGAAACATGGAGAAGGGGAAACCTTCGTGAAGGCCTCGGAACTCGCCGAGATCGTCTCGCGCGTTTCCGCGGGTGCGAAGCTGATCGTGGTGTCCAACCGGGAACCTTACGTCCACGAGCGGGAGGAGGAAGGGATCCGGGTCGTCCGGCCCGCGAGCGGGATGGTAACGGCCCTCGAACCGATCGTCCGGGCTGTCGGAGGCACCTGGATCGCCCACGGAGGGGGGAGCGCCGACCGGCTCGTGGTGGACGCGAAAAACCGGATCGCCCTTCCCCCCGACGACCCGAAATTCATTCTCAAACGGGTGTGGATCAGCCGACCCGAGGAAAAGGGGTATTACCACGGGATGGCGAACACGGCCCTGTGGCCTCTTTGCCACATCGTCTACAAGCGCCCCTATTTCTCCCGAAGAGACTGGGAGTCCTACAAGGCGGTGAACCGGCGGTTCCGCGACGCCGTGCTCGAGGAGGCGGGATCCGGCCCCGCCATCGTCTTCATCCAGGACTATCATTTCGCCCTCCTGTCCCGTCTGATCAAGGAGGCAAGGCCCGACATCCGGGTGATCCAGTTTTGGCACATCCCCTGGCCGAATCGGGAGGCATTCCGCATCTTTCCGTGGGAGGAAGAGCTTCTCGACGGGCTTCTCGGCAACGATCTTCTGGGGTTCCACATCCAGTACCACTGCAACAACTTCCTGGAGACGGTGGGGAGGGCGATCGAATCGCTCGTGGACTACGAGCATTTCCGGGTTTTCCGCAGGGGCCATCCCACTTACGTCCGGCCATTTCCGATCAGCGTCGACGTCGAACAGATCGGCAAGGACGTCGATTCCCCGGAAGTGACGAAGAGGAAGAGCCGTTTCCTCAAAGAGCTGGAAGGATACGAGCCGGACGTGAAGATCTTCGTCGGCGCGGACCGGATCGACTACACGAAGGGGATTCCGGAGCGGCTCCAGGCGTTCGACCTGATGCTCTCCCGGTATCCGGAGATGAAGGGAAAGTGCGTCCTGGTCCAGTTGGCGGCGCCGAGCCGGACCGCCGTGGCGGCCTACCGGAAGCTCAACGAGGAGCTCGATGAGCTCGTCTTGGAGATCAACTCGCGCCACCAGACCGAGGATTGGGTGCCCATCAGGTTTCTCCGGGCCCACCACGACTATTACGCCGTGCTCGCCGCCTGCCGGATGGCGAACGTCGTGATCGTCACCTCCCTGCACGACGGGATGAATCTGGTCGCCAAGGAATTCGTCTCCGCCCGTTCCGACCGGGACGGGATTCTCATGCTATCCCAGTACACCGGGGCAGCCCGGGAATTGGCGGACGCGCTGCAGGTCAACCCGTTCGACCTCGACCAGATGGCGGACGCCATGTACGCGGCGTACCGGATGCCCGAGGAGGAGCGCCGGCAGCGGATGGAGAGGATGCGTTCCGTCCTGGAAACGAACGATGTGTACCAATGGGGGTACAACATCTTCAAGGAGGTAGAGCGCAATTTTTCGCCGGAGGGACAATTGTGAGGGGCGGAGCCGGGTATCGTAGGCTCTGGACGTTCGATTTCGATGGGACGCTTTCCCCGATTGTACCGGTGCGCTCCGAGGCCCGGATGCATCCCGCCTGCCGGACCCTTCTCCAGGACCTAGAGCGCTCTCCGCGCACGCTGGTGGCGGTGCTGTCCAGCCGATCCCTCGAGGATCTCGTTCCCCGCGTCCCCCTCCGGGGATTGTTTTTGGGAGGGGGGAGCGGCATCGAATGGAGGCTTCCCGGGGGGCACCGCATTCGTCCGGAGAGGGATGTGGAGGCCAGTGTGAAGGCCGCGCGCACGCGAGTCGCCCCGCTGCTCGGTCGGATCTCCTCCCTATCCGGCGTAGACGTGGAGGACAAGCGCTGGTCGATCGCCGTCCATTTCCGCCGGGCCTCCCCCGAGGCGCGCACCCACCTCGATCCTCTTCTGCACGAGGTGCGCCGGCAAAAGGAAGTCCGCGTATTCGACGGGCCGGTTGTGGCGGAGATCCAGCTGGTCCCCGGATGGGAGAAAGCAAGGGGGCTCGAAGGTCTTTGCCGGTATCTCCGGTTCGACCCGTCGGGCGGACGGATCGTCTACGCAGGTGACGACGAGAACGACGGAACCGCCATGCGCTGGGCGATCGCCCGGAAAGGGATCGCGCTGGCGGTGGGGATTCGCTCCCGGGTTCCCGGTGCCAGGGTGGTGTGCGGCCCCGTCTCGCTTTCCCGCGTGGTGCGAACGCTTGCCAGCCTCGCCGGTGGCGGGCGGGAGGAGAGGGGGTGACCCGGGACCGATGAAACCGTTCGAAGTGAAAGATTGCGCGCTTCTCTCCCGGATGAGCGGGCTCTCCCCCGCGATCAATCTCCGGGAACTGCGCGAGAGGATCGCCGTCTGCAGCGAAAACGTCCTTTTCCATCATTTCTGCGAGCCGCTTCTCCGCCCCACGTTCGACAATCCCGACTACCGGAACGATTTCGCGGTCTGGGTGAAGCTGTACCTTTCGGACCGGGTGCTTGCGGAGAGGCTGGGCATCCTCGACCCGTTTTCCATGAGCTCCCTTGAGGAACTGAGGCTGGTCACCCTGGATATCATCGACGAGAGGCTGAGCGAATTGACCGTGATCCCCTCCGCCGCCCCCGGAGATGATTTTTTTTTCCTGGAAGCCACCACGATCGTGTTCGACACGGGCGAACGGATCCGGTCCCCGCGCGAGCTTTCGGTGGCCATCCAGAGGATGACGAACGGGAGCATCTACTATCATTTTCTCGAAGCCCGCCGCCGTACCCCCCTCGGAAAAGACGATTTCACCGCGTGGCTCAAGGAGGAGGAGAAAAAAAACCTGAGGTACATCAGCGCCTTGGAATCCATCGACTTCTTTTTTCACAGCCTCAGTCATTTGAAGGAAGAGCTCGTCAACGCCCTGGCCAAGGCGGAACGCAAGCGATGAGCTCCCCGCTGTCCGCCTATGAGCCGATCGTGGGATCTTCCGCAATCACGCAGCTTCGCCGTCTTGGGCAAAAGCTCGGGGGAATTCGGGTCGTTCACGTGAACTCACCGCGCGAGGGAGGAGGGGTCGCGGAGATTCTCGGCTGGATGGTCCCCCTCATGCGCGATGTCGGGCTCGACGCCTCCTGGGAAGTCATCGAGGGGACGGAGGAGTTCTTCGAGGTCACGAAGGGCATCCACAATGGCCTGCAAGGAAGGCCCGTGGATCTTACGAACAAGGACTGGAAGATCTTCCAGGAGGTGAACGAGGGGAACATGGAGCGGCTGCGTACCACCCTATCGGACGCAGACATCGTCGTCGTGCACGATCCGCAGCCGTCGTTTCTCCACCGGCTGTGCGACGGGAGGAAGGGAAAGTGGATCTGGAGGGGGCACATCGACATCAGCCGTCCATTCCGGCCAGTCTGGAAAGTTTTGAAAACCGTTCTCGAAAAATACGACGCCAGCATCTTCTCCATGTGCGAATTCGCCCAGCCGCTGCCCCACATCCAGTTTCTCGTCCCTCCGAGCATCGATCCGCTGAGCCCGAAGAACCGGGATCTCGAGCCTTCCGAACTGGAAAGCGTGAGAACCCAATTCGGCCTCGATCCCGAACGCCCTCTGCTCGTGCAGATTTCGCGGTTCGATAGGTTCAAGGATCCCGTCGGGGTAATCCAGGCGTATCACCTGGTCCGGAAAGTGATTTCCGTCCAACTCGTGCTGGCCGGCGGGGGAGCCGCGGACGACCCGGAGGGGAAAGCGGTCTTGGACGACGTTCTCGAGGCCGCCGGAGATGACCCCGACATCCACGTGATCTCCCTCCCTCCCACGGCGCACGAGACGATCAACGCCCTTCAGCGCCTCGCGGACATCATCCTGCAGAAATCGACGAGGGAGGGATTCGGTTTGACGGTGACGGAAGGGATGTGGAAGGGAAAACCGGTCATCGGGGGAGACACCGGGGGAATCCGTCTTCAGGTGGTGAACCACTACACCGGTTTCCTGGTGAACACCCCCGAGGGGGCGGCGCACCGGATCCGCTACCTTCTTCACCATCGGGAGCGCATTCACGAGATCGGGAAGGTGGCCCGGGAGTTCGTCCGGGAAAACTTCCTGCTGTCCCGGCACCTCCGGGAATATCTCACGCTGATTCTCGCCATGCAAAGGGGCGCGGACGAGCGGTTGCTGGAGGTTTGACGGGGAGAGGCCGGAGATCCTACCTCATTTCCGGGCTTCGTAGATCCGAAGGGGCGGAAGGTTCAGCATCTCGTATTCGACCCGCACGAAATCGAAGATCCGATCCAGGTATGCCTTGAGGTGATTGTTGGACTGGTAGAAGGTCTGATAGGCCAGGAACTTCCCTCCCGGGCGCAAGGCGGCGAAGGAGTTTTTCAGGATCCGGTCCTTCTGCTGATCGCTGAGGAACGAGAAGGGGATTCCGGAGATCACGTAGTCGGTGAAGGGTTTCCCGAATTCCGCCAGGATGTCGAGGATGTTCGAGGCGCAATCGTTGACGACGATCGCTCTCGGATCCCGGATCTTCTTCCGCAACAGGTTCGCGAAGTTGGTGTTGCGTTCGATCGTGACCAGGAGGGAGTCGGGGTTCATCTTCTGAAGCAGGTATTTCGTGAAAACGCCGGTTCCCGGCCCGTACTCCACGATCAGTCCGCAGCGCGAGAAATCGATCTTGCCGCACACTTTCCTGACGCCGAAATCGGAGGTTGGGGTGATGGATGCGATATACTTGTCCGAAAAGAAGTTTTTTACATAGGAGAGGGTGCTCATTTTTCTCGGTCCTTCCCTTCAAAAGAAGGTTCTTGCGCCGGGCAAGCCGGTTCACATGATTCGGGATACGGAATATAATAAGCAATCTGCAGGACGTACGCCAGTCGAAAATCGTGCGTCTCATACCGGTTTTTCCCCGGACATGGGGCATTCCACTCCAACAGGAAGGGGCGAACGCGATGCTTTATGAAATCCTGAACCGGGAATATTTCCAAAACCGCGTGGCGGACTATCTCATCTTCCTGGCCATCCTGGTCGCGGGAATCTTTCTCGTCACGGTTTTCAAAAAAGTGGTCCTGTGGCGGCTCCGGCGTTGGGCGGAAACGACCAAGACGAAACTCGACGACTTCATCATCGACGTCTTCCGGAAGATGCTCGTCCCGCTCGCTTATTACGCCGTTTTCTACCTGGCGACCGGAAATCTGAACCTCAACCGCTTTATGGAAAGAACGATCGAGGTGGCCGGGATCTTCCTGCTCACGTTCCTGGTCGCCCAGTTCCTGATCGCCGTGGCGCGGTTCAGCATCCGGAGCTACATCGAGACCCAGGAGAGGGGGTCCGCCCAAGAGCGTTCCCTCAAGGGATTCATGACCCTGATCCGCATCGTCGTGTGGGGACTTGCCGCGGTCTTTTTCCTCGACAACCTCGGGTTCCGGATCAACACGGTCATTGCCGGGCTCGGGATCGGCGGGATCGCGATCGCTCTCGCCGCGCAGAACATTCTCGGGGACCTCTTCGCCTACTTCATCATCATGTTCGACCGGCCCTTCGAGATCGGCGATTTCATCATCGTCGGGGAGTATATGGGCGCGATCGAACACCTCGGTATGAAGACGACGCGCATCAGCAGTCTGGGAGGGGAGCAGATCGTCGTTTCCAATAAGGACCTCACCGATTCCCGCGTCCGCAATTACAAGCGGATGCAAAGAAGGAGGGTGGTTTTCCGGATCGGGGTGACCTACCAGACTCCGCTTTCGAAGCTGCGCGAGATCCCGGAAGTGATCGCCGGAATCATCCAGGCGACCGAGGACACCGCGTTCGACCGGGCCCATTTCTTCTCCTACGGGGATTTCAGCCTGATCTTCGAGGTGGTCTATTACGTTTTGGGCAGCGACTATACGAAGTACATGACCATCCAGGAGCAGATCAATTTCCGGATCCATGAAGAGTTCGAGAAGCGAAGCGTCGAGTTTGCGTACCCGACGCAGACGCTCTATCTGAGCAAGGTCCCGCAGTCGTAGGTCCAGGGGCGGTCCTCGGCTTGCCTGTCGCCGGGAAGGAGGCGGCGGGGCTTGGCTGTCAGCTGCTCTCTTGCGACTCGAGCCACCGCTCCGCGTCGATGGCGGCGCGGCAGCCGCAGCCGGCTGCGGTCACCGCCTGGCGGTAGACGAAATCGTGGACATCCCCCGCTGCGAAAACGCCTTCGACGCTCGTCCTCGACCCGTCCCGCACGACGAGGTATCCCTTTTCCATCTCGAGCTGCCCTTCGAAGATTTTCGTGTTCGGTTCGTGTCCGATCGCGAGGAAGACCCCGCCGGTGTCCCTCGTTGCTTCCTTCCCGTCCTTCGTATTCCGGATCTTCACCGCGGTGACCTCTTTCTTTTCCGGATCGAGGATGTCCGTGATCACCGTGTTCCAGAGGAAATCGATCTTGGGATGCTTCTTCACTCGGTCGGCCATGATCTTGGAAGCCCGGAGCTGATCGCGCCGGTGCACGATGGTGACCCGCCTCGCGAATCTCGTAAGGAAGATCGCCTCTTCGGCAGCCGTGTCCCCCCCTCCCACAATCATCACCTCCTTGTCTCGGAAGAAGGCCCCGTCGCACGTTGCGCACGTGGATAACCCACGGCCGAGCAGTTTTTTCTCGGATTCCAGACCGAGCATTTTGGCCGATGCGCCGGTGGCGATGATCAGGGACTCCGCCTGGTAGGTGTTCTGATCCGTGGTCAGGGTAAAGGGACGCCGTCCGAGATCGACGGAGATCGCTCTCTCCATCCGGTATTCCGCCCCGAAACGATGTGCCTGCTGCTTCATGAGGAGCACGAGTTCGGGTCCCTGGATGCCGTCCGGGAATCCGGGGAAGTTTTCCACTTCCGTCGTGAGGGACAGCTGTCCGCCGGGCTCGTGTCCCTCCAGGACCAGGGGCGAAAGGTTTGCCCGTGCCGCATAGATCGCGGCCGTGGATCCGGCGCAACCGGACCCGAGGATGATCAACTTGTGCGCCATGATTCCCCCTTCGGAAGGAACATTGCCATGGGCAAGTTTGCCCGCCGAAGGCAAAGATTGTCAAGACCGGGTCCCGTTTCCCATTGGGCGAACCTCCCCCGGCATTTGTGCATCCCATGATTGGAAAGAATTGGGAGCCCGAAGGGAAGGAGGAGAAGATATGTGCAAGACCTGCGGTTGCGGCGGGAAGAAGTAACGACCGAAGAAACAAAGAAATCGATGAATCGGGAACCGATCGGGGTGTGGGGGATCGCACCCCGATTTTTTATCCGAAAGGTCGTTTATCCAAAGGAGGACTCAAGACATGAAATCCGTGGGAGGTCTGAAACCGGGAGGAAAAGGGGTGATGGCGACGGCCGGAGCGGACGGGGCCGTTAACACCGCCGTCTACGCATTTCCGAAAGTGGTCGGCGACCAAATCCTGGCCTGGGGCATGGGAGAGGGGCGAACGTATCGAAACATCGTGGAGAACCCGAACGCTTCGTACCTGTACATCGAACCCGGCGAAACGTACCATGGGATTCGGCTCACCTTGAAAATCAAGGAGATCAGGGATTCCGGGGAACTATTAGACGAGATCCGGAAACGGGCGAAGATGACGTCGGGGGAAGGGGTCGAGGAGGTCGTTAAGTATTTGGCGCTCTTCGAGGTCGTCGAGGAGAGGCCGCTCGTGGGATGACGTCGAGCTGGGCGCCGGGAACGGACCAGGCCGGCAAGCAAAGGGGATCTTCATGACACGACCACATATCGCCATGCCGTCCCTGGCATTCCTTTTTCTCCTCTCGTTCTCCTCACCCGTCTCATCCGATACCGCTTCGAAACTGAAAGCGATACGTCTTCCTCCCGGCTTCGCGATGGAAATGTTCGCGGAGTCGGTACCGGGGGCACGCTCCATGACGATCGGGAATCGGGGAACCGTCTTCGTGGGGACCCGGAAGGAAGGAAGGGTGTACGGGATCGTCCCTCGGGACGGAGGGAGGAGAGCCGGCGAAGTTTTTGTCATTGCGCAAGGACTGACGATGCCCAACGGGGTGGCCTTTCGCGACGGTGCGCTCTACGTAGCGGAAGTCAACCGGGTGATCCGGTTCGACGGCATCGAATCCCGGCTTGCCGATCCCGGCACGCCGGTGGTGGTGAACGACGGATTCCCGCGGGACACCCATCACGGATGGAAATTCATTGCCTTCGGGCCGGACGGGATGCTCTATATTCCGGTGGGGGCCCCCTGCAACGTCTGTGAGCGGGACGATCCGAGATACGCCTCCATCTTGAGAATGAGGCCGGATGGAACCGGCCTCGCGATCTTCGCGCAGGGCGTCCGCAACACGGTCGGGTTCGACTGGGATCCATCGACCAAGGAGCTTTGGTTCACGGACAACGGGAGGGACTGGATGGGGGACGATCTTCCCCCGGACGAACTGAATCACGCACCGGTCCCGGGGCTCCACTTCGGTTTCCCCTACCGTCACGGAAAGAACATCCCCGATCCGGAGTTCGGGGGCAAGAGGGATCCGAGGGAATTCGTTCCCCCGGCCAGGGAACTCGGACCGCACGTGGCGTCCCTCGGGATGCGCTTCTATACGGGGACGATGTTTCCGGAAAAGTACCGGAACCAGATCTTCATCGCGGAGCACGG
>DASUAN010000252.1:0-5194 GCA_035763765.1 Candidatus Deferrimicrobiaceae bacterium | reverse complement strand
GCACTTCGGGGCGGAGGTCTACTCCCTGAAGTTCCTTTTCCGGGACGAGCAGCGCAAGATCCTGAACACGATCCTGGAAGCGAACCTGGCCGGCGCCGACGCCGTCTATCGCCAGCTGCACCAGGAGACCGCTCCGCTGGTCCGGTTCCTCTCGGACATCGGGTACCCGGTGGCGAAGTCGTTCCACATCGCGGCGGAAGTGGCGCTCAACGCCGGTCTCCGACGCGCGTTCGAGGCCGACGTCCTGGACATCGCCGAAATCAAGGGGATCCTGTACGAGGCGGAGACGGAAAAGGTCGCCTTCGACGGGGCGGGCCTGGGATACACCCTCCGGAAGACGATCGAGAGGATGATGCTCGGGTTCCGGGAGAATCCCGCCGACCTCGACCTCCTCGGGCATCTCGACGCGGCGGTGGAGATGGGGAACGCCCTTCCCTTCGAGGTGGTCTTCTGGAAGACCCAGAACGTCTACTGGGAGATGCTCCAGGAGGTCTGTCCCGAATACCGGTTCCGGGCAAGCCAGGGGGATGAGGAGGCGGAGAAATGGGTGCGCCTCTTTTTCTCCCTGGGGACGAGACTGTCCGTCCGGCTCCCCGAGGAGTAGACCGTGTCCTCCCTTCGGCTCCCCCTCGCCACCTACCGGATCCAGTTCCATCGCCGGTTCCCGTTCGAGCACGCCCGGGCGGTCATTCCGTACCTCGAGGCGCTCGGGGTGACGGATCTCTACGCTTCTCCGCTCCTCCAGGCCCGGAAAGGGAGCACCCACGGGTACGATGTGACCGACCCCACGCGGATGAACCCGGAGCTGGGGACGGAAGCGGAATTCGCAGCGCTGGCGCGGACGCTGCGGGAGCGGGGGGTGGGCCTGCTCCTGGACATCGTTCCGAACCACATGGCCGCCAGCAGCGAGAACCGGTGGTGGATGGACGTCCTGGAGAACGGGGCCGGTTCCCCCTTCGCCTCCTTTTTCGACATCGACTGGCGCTCCCCCAAAAAGGCCCTGGAGAAGAAGGTCCTTCTCCCGGTCCTCGGGGCCCCGTACGGAAGGGTCCTCGAAAACCGGGAGCTCTCCCTGCGGCTGGAGAAGGGAAGGTTTTTCGTCCACTACCACGGGCTGAAGCTCCCCCTCACGCCGAAATCGTACGAGCGGATCCTTTCGCACCGCATCGAGGTTCTGGAGGAGAACTTCGGCCCGGATCACCCCTCGTTCCGGGAACTGTGGGACCTCCTCTCCGCCCTCGAGCACCTTCCCGAACCGGCGCCGGAGGACCCCGGGCGCGAAGCGAAACGGAGCCGGGAGAAGGAGTCGATCCGGGAGAGGCTGGATCGGATGTACCACGACCGCCCCGAGATCCGCGCCCACATCGACGGGAACCTAAGGATCTTCCGGGGCGAGAAGGGGGAGGCGGCGAGCTTCGAGTTCCTGGACCGGCTCCTCGCGGAGCAGCCTTACTGGCTCTCCTTCTGGCGGCTGGCCAACGAGGAGATCAACTACCGGCGGTTCTTCGCGATCAGCGATCTGGTGAGCCTGCGGGTCGAGGACCCCAAGGTGTTCGAGGCGTCCCACGCCCTCGTGCTGCGCCTGGCGAAGGAGGGGATCGCCACGGGCCTGCGGGTGGACCATATCGACGGGCTGTACGATCCGATGGGGTACCTCACCCAGCTTGCGGACCGGCTGGCCCCGCAGGATCCGGGGCGCCCCCATGCCCCCTTTTACCTGGTGGTGGAGAAGATCCTCGGGGAGAACGAGGCCCTCCCCGCGGAATGGCCGGTCTGGGGGACCACCGGGTACGACTTCCTGAACGCGGCGAACGGCGTCTTCGTGAGCGCGAGCGGCGTCCGTTCGCTCGGCGAGACGTATGCCCGGTTCCTCGGAGAGGCCCCGGATTTCGACACGATGGTCTACGAGAAAAAGAAGCTGATCATGGAGACCCTTTTCGCGGGGGAGATGCACACCCTGGGGCAGCACCTCGGCAGGCTGGCGGATCAGGACCGGTACGCCCGGGACCTGCCCCGGAAGGAGCTGCGGCAGGCCCTCGTCGAGGTGACGGCCTCCTTTCCCGTCTACCGGACCTACATCCGGGGGTTCGACCTCTCCGCGCGGGACCGTCGCTATCTCGGGAAGGCCCTCAAGGAGGCCAAGCGGCGCAGCACGGAAACGAGCCCGCCGGTGTTCGACTTCCTGCAGAAGGTCCTGCTCCTGGAAAGCCCGGCCTTCGCGTCCGGGGAGCAGAGGGAGGAGTGGCTCCGGTTCCTCATGCGCTGGCAGCAGTTCACGGGCCCGATCATGGCGAAGGGGTTCGAGGACACCGTCCTGTACGTCTACAACCGGCTCACCTCCCTGAACGAGGTCGGGGGGAACCCGTTCGGCCTGGGCGTCCCCGTGAGCGCGTTCCACAAGCGCGCCGTCGACACCGCCGCCCGCTGGCCGTTCACGATGAACGCCACGGGCACGCACGACGCGAAGCGGAGCGAGGACGTCCGCGCGCGGATCAACGTCCTTTCCGAACTTCCGGAAGAGTGGGAGAAGCGCCTTCTTCTCTGGAGCGACATGAACCGGGAGAAGAAGCGGACGGTGAACGGAAGGCCCGTTCCCGATCCCGGCGAGGAGATCCTGCTGTACCAGACCCTTCTCGGCGCCTGGCCCCTGGACGACGCGGAGAAGGCCTCCTTTCCCGAGCGGGTCCGGGGCTACATGATCAAGGCGGTCCGGGAAGCGAAGGTCCATACCCGCTGGATCAAGCCCGATCCGGAGTACGAGCGCGCGGTGCGGGACTTCGTCGACGCGCTGCTGGTCGACGGGGCCGGGCAACGGTTCCGGGAGGAGTTCCTTTCCTTTCAGGCCAAGATCGCCCACTACGGCGCGCTCAACGGACTGGCCCAGGTCCTCCTCAAGATCGCCTCCCCCGGCGTGCCCGACTTCTACCAGGGGAGCGAGCTGTGGGATCTGCGCCTCGTCGATCCGGACAACCGCGGTCCCGTGGACTTCCGGCGCCGGATCGACCTTCTCGCCGAGCTTCAGGCCCGGGAGCGGCAGGGGCTTTTTCCCCTGGTCGACGAGCTTCTTTCCCGCTGGAAGGACGGGCGGATCAAGCTCTTCCTCACCTGCCGGGCCCTGAACTTCCGCAAGGCGCGGCGGGAGCTCTTCCTCTCGGGCGCGTACCTTCCGATCCAGGCCTCCGGCGGGAACAAGGAGCACGTCCTGGCGTTCGCGCGAAAGGCCGGGGACGTCTGGGCGATCGCGGCCGTTCCCCGGCTCGTCACGAGGCTCGTCCCCCCGGGGGAGTTCCCCCTCGGACGGAAGGCGTGGGGGGAAAGAAGCGGCCTCATCCTTCCGGAGGGGGCCCCGGGCCGGTGGGAAAACGTGTTCACGGGGGAGATCCTGCGCGTCCCCGCGGGAAGCGGAAAGAAAACGCTTCCCCTCCACGACGTGTTCCGCGACTTCCCCCTGGCGCTTCTCGCGAACGTCCCGGAATGAGGTTCCTTTTCGCGGCAGTTTGGCCCGGGAACCGCCGAAACCGGTACCCCCGGTTTCCGGCATCTGGTACTATGCAGGAAATCCCGAATCGGGCGGTTTCCCCCATGCGCGATCGATCCGCGGAACTCCATCCGATCCCTCCCTCTTTCGGACCCTGATGGCGAAGAAGAGCCCTCCCGCAACGGAAGTTCGCTCCCACGGAACCGAGGAAGTCCGGCTCAGCCGGGAGATGTCCGCCTTCAGCGTCACGATGATCGGCGTCGGGGCGATGATCGGCGCGGGAATCTTCGTGCTCACGGGAATCGCGGCGGGCGTGGCGGGGCCGGGTCTGATCCTCGCCTTCGCCTTGAACGGCGTGGTGACCCTGTTCACCGCGATGGCGTACGCGGAGCTGGGATCGTGCTTCCACGACGCGGGGGGCGGGTACCTCTGGGTGAAGAGCTCCCTTCCCCACCCGAACGGGTTTCTCTCCGGCTGGATGTCCTGGTTCGCCCACGCGGTGGCCTGCTCCCTCTACGCCCTGGGGTTCGGCGCCTACTTCGGGCACGTGCTCGAAGGGTTCGGGCTCCCCCTGTCCCACATCCCGTATCTCTCGCTCGAGAAGACCTTGGCCGTGATCGCCTGCCTGGTCTTCGCCTACATCAACTTCCGGGGGGCGTCCGAAACGGGCAAGGCCGGAAACATCGTCACGCTGGCCAAGTTGGCCGTCATCCTCCTGTTCATCGGGTTCGGCGCCTGGGTCATGCGGGGGATGCCCGAGTGGAAAGGGAACTTCGACCCCTTTCTCCCCATGGGAATCGGGGCCGTCTTCAGCGCGATGGGGCTCACCTTCATCGCCTTCCAGGGGTACGAGGTGATCGCGCAGTGCAGCGAGGAGGTGACGGATCCGACGCGGAACATCCCCCGGGCGATCTTCTTCGCCCTGCTGATCGTCGTCCCGATCTACCTGCTGGTCGCCTTCGTCGCCCTCGGCGCCATCCACGGGGAGGGGATGCCCACCTGGCAGTTCCTCGGGAAGATGAAGGAGCTCGCGATCGTCGAGGCGGCGAGGCAGTTCGCCCCGGGGGGCGGGGTGATCGTGCTCATCGGCGGGCTGCTTTCGACGGCAAGCGCGCTGCTGGCCACGATCTACTCCTCTTCCCGCGTGGCCTTCGCCATGGCGAGGGACCACAACCTTCCGCCCTTCCTCATGAAGGTCCACCCGGCGAAGAAGACCCCCCATCTCGCCATCGTCGCCTCGGCGGCGATCGTCATCTTCATGGCGCTTTCCCTGCCGATCGAGGACGTGGCGAGCGCCGCGGACATCATGTTCCTGCTCGTGTTCCTCCAGGTGAACGTGACCCTCATCCGGATGCGCAAGACCCACCCGCACCTGAAACGCGGGTTCCGGGTGCCGTGGGTCCCCTTCCTTCCCGCCCTCGGGATCATCACGCAGCTGTTCATCGCCGTCTATATGTTCGTCTACAGCCCGACGGCGTGGTTCTCCGCGGCGGGGTGGCTGGTCATCGGGTTCGCGGTGTACAAGCTCTACGCCTCGAAGACCGAGGAGGAGGCCCTGTCGGTCCTCGCCCTGGCGGAAGCGGAGATGGCCCGGAAGGACTACCGGGTGCTCGTCGTCCCCTTCCGGCAGGAGCACGTCCGGCCGCTCATGCGGATCGCCTGCGCGCTGGCGAAGAACTACGAGGGGGAGGTGACCGCGGTTTCCGTGATCGAGGC
>DASUAN010000251.1:0-6680 GCA_035763765.1 Candidatus Deferrimicrobiaceae bacterium | reverse complement strand
GCCATCGTCGCGGATGCACAAGGAGCGGGACGTGCCCCGCATTGAAGAGGCGTTCAACCGCCTGGGAAAATCCGGGGAGAAGGGACTGGTCATCTATCTTACCGCCGGAGACCCCAACCCGCGGACTTCCCTTGCGTACCTGGGTGCTGCGGCAGAAGGAGGAGCGGACGTCCTCGAAGTGGGGATTCCGTTTTCCGACCCGATGGCGGACGGCCCGACGATCCAGGCGGCCTTCCGGCGCGCTCTCGCAGGAGGGATGACCCCGGGGTACGCGTTGTCCCTCGTGTCATCCTTCCGGGAAAAACATGATACGCCGGTGGTGATCTTCGGGTACTATAACCCGTTTCTTCAATACGGGGTGCGGGCGTTCTGCCGGGATGCCCGAACCGCCGGCGCGGACGGCATCCTCGTGGTGGATCTTCCCCCGGAGGAGGCAGCGGAAATGGCCCCCGAGGCGAGAAGGGCAGGATTGGATTGGATCCCCCTGGTTTCCCCGACCAGCGGCGAGGAACGGGTCCGGCAGGCGAGCACCATCGGATCCGGTTTCCTCTATCTGATTTCGGTTACCGGCATCACGGGAGAGAGAAATTCCCTCCCCCCCAAGCTGGTGGGGTGGACGAGAAAGGTAAAGGCGCAGACCCATCTCCCGGTGGCAGTCGGCTTCGGGATCTCCCATCCCGCCATGGCGAAAGCAGCGGCTGCCCACGCCGACGCCGCGGTCGTGGGGAGCGCATGCGTCCATATCGTGGAACGGCACGGCGCATCGAAAGGGGGGCCGGAAGCCCTCCGACGGTTCGTGCAATCCCTCAAAAAAGCGATGAGGTGACCAGGCGATGGCGATACGATTGTTCCGGAGAAAGGACGAGGGGGAGAGGCGGATCAAGACCCCCGAGGGGATGTGGATCAAATGCGGTGCCTGTCTCGAGATCATCTACAAGCCCGAGGTCGAGCGGAACCTCAACGTCTGTCCGAAGTGCAACTATCACTTCCGGATTCCCGCGCCGGAGCGTATCCGGTCCATCGTCGACGAGGGAACGTTCCAGGAGTTCGGGGACGACCTGGAGTCCGTCGACATGCTCGGTTTCACGGACACCAAAAAGTACACGGATCGCCTCAAGGAAGCGAAAAAGAAAACCGGGCGCCGGGAAGCGGTGATCACGGGAACCGCCAAGCTCAACGGAATCGAGTTCGTCCTCGGGGTGCTCGACTTCGAGTTCCTCGGCGGATCGATGGGTTGCGTGGTAGGGGAGAAGATCGCCATGGCCGCGGAACTCGCCCTGGAACGGAGGCGCCCCCTGATCATCTTCAGCGCGTCCGGCGGAGCCAGGATGCAGGAGGGGACGCTCTCCCTGATGCAGATGGCAAAAACCAGCGCAGCGCTGGCAAGGCTATCCGACGCGAAACTTCCCTTCATCAGCGTGATGACCGACCCGACCACGGGAGGCGTGGCCGCGAGTTTCGCCATGCTCGGCGACATCATCATCTCGGAGCCCGGAGCCCTCATCGGCTTCGCGGGGCCGCGAGTCATCGAGCAGACGATCAAGCAGAAGCTCCCGGAAGGATTCCAGCGCGCCGAGTTTCTTTTGGAACACGGGATGGTGGATATGATCGTCGAGCGGACGAAGCTCAAACCCACGCTGACGCAGATTCTTCGGTTTTTGGAGATCCCCTCCGGGAAATGAGGTACCCAGGGGGCCTCCGGGGCCCGGAACGGATCCGCCCGGGTCTCGAACGGATTCTCGCGGCATTCGAGAGGACGGGGCACCCCGAGCGGGCCTTCCGGACGGTCCACATCGCGGGGACGAACGGAAAAGGGTCGACCGCCTGCTTCACGGACGCGATTCTTCGGCAATTGCTTGCCGAGCCCGTTGGCCTCTACACCTCCCCGCATCTCCTTTCCCCGGAGGAGCGGATCCGCGTGGAAGGAGAGAAGATCCCCTCCGAGGAATTTCGCCGATACGCCTCACGAGTCGCCGGGCTGTCCCGGAAAGTTGCTGCGACGGCCGGGGAACCCCTTTCCTACTTCGAGGAGATGACGTGGATCGCCTGCGATTGGTTTCGCCGAAGGGGGGTATCGCTGGCCGTCATGGAGACCGGCCTCGGCGGACGGTGGGATGCGACGAACCTGTGCATCCCATGGGTATCCGTGATCACAAACGTCGGAAGGGACCACGCGGAGTGGCTTGGTACCTCCCTGAAGGCGATCGCCTCGGAGAAGGCGGGCATTCTTCGGGAAAAGACGATCGCGGTTTTGGGGAAGCTCAAGCCGGCCGCCCGGAAAGTCATCACGGGCATCGCGCGGGAGAGGGGCTGTCCGGTCTGGGAGATCGGTCGCGAACTTTGCTGGGAGGATGCGCCGGGGGGAGGGATCTCCATCCACCTTCCCGGAATCTCTCTGCCCCGGATGAAGCTCCGGATGCACGGGGAGTTCCAGCGCGACAACGCTCTTTTGGCCTGCGCGGCCGCCTGGGTCGTCGCGGAAATCCGGGGGGACGGAGGGGCAGGCTTCGAGAAGGCCGCCCGCTTTGCCCTTGCGGAGGCGAAATGGCCCGGCCGGTACGCCCCTTTGCCCGGAAGGAGAAATGCCGGGGCATGGGTCGACGGAGCCCACAATCCCGCGGCAGCGGCCGCTCTCTCCCGGGAATTGGCGAAACGGAAAAGGTCCGGGAACGCGGAGAGGATCGTGGCCCTCTGGAGCATGCTGATCGACAAGGACATTCCCGGATTTCTCCGAGTGGTGGCTCCGGTTGTCGACGGGTTCGTCGCCTACCCCATGGAGGGGGAGCGGGCGGCGCCCCTTTCCGTCCTGGCCGGCGCGCTGAAGAAGGCGGGGATCCGCCATCGCGAGGCGGGCAACTTTTCCGACGGTTGGAAGACCGCCCGAAGATGGGCGGGGAAGGACGGAATGGTTATCGTATGCGGGTCCCTGATGGCGGCGGCGGATGCCTACCGGTTTCGCGGCGGGGAGGTCGCGTGATCCTCCGGGGGTGGAAAACGGCCCTCGTCATCGCCTTCGTGGTGGGATCGGCCATTTTCGTCTGCGGGGAGTGGGCCGCGGCAGCCGAGAACAAAGGGATCCTCTCCGAGGTTTCCCCGAAACTCGGCATGGGGCTGACCCAGGGATTTCCCGTAATCTTCACCGCGGACACGATCTCCTTCGACGAGGAGGCCGGCGTGGCCCTTGCCGAAGGGAACGTGGAAGTCGGGTTGGGAACGCAGACGATCCGGGCGGACAAGATCCGCTACGACATGAGGTCGGGAGAGGCCGAGTTCATCGGTCACGTCCACTACGAGCAGGATGGAGACGAGTTCTCGTTCGAACGGATCGTCCTGAACATCCGGACGGAACTCGGCGCTCTCTATCACGGAAGGATACGGATCGCATCATCCAATTACCAGATCACAAGCGAGAAGTTCGAGAAAATCGGGGAACGGTCTTTCGTCATCGAGAAAGGGGAATTGACAACCTGCCCGTGCGATCCCGAACCGGATTGGAAATTCGGAGTCGGTCGGTCGACGGTGACAATCGACCGCTATGCCGTCGGAAGGGATGTGACGTTCAATATCCGCGGCATCCCCGTCCTCTGGCTTCCATGGGCGGCGTTTCCCGTCAAGCTGACGAGACAGAGCGGGTTCTTGCTTCCTTCCTTCTTGCACAGTTCCTCGAGAGGATATTCGATCCAGCTTCCGTATTACTGGGCCATCAACCGATGGAGCGACGCCACCTTTACGCTGGACGCGATGTCGCGAAGGGGGTACCGGCCGGAGGCGGAATACCGTTTCGTACTCAACAGCGCTTCGGAAGGGGCCGTCCGGGGGACCCTGTATTCCGACCGCGAGACGGGAGACACCCGATCCCGGTTTTTCGGGGAAAACCGATTCCGGTATTCCGAGCACTGGTCCTCGAACGCCCGTTGGGACATCCCTTCCGACGACCAGTACTACGTCGATCTGGTGGAAGAGGACATCCTTCGGACCGCCCGGCATGTCCCGTCGCGCGGATTCATCGCCGGGAAAGGGTCGAGCGGTTCGCATTCCCTTTCCGTGGACTGGGTCGAGGATCTCCAGGCGACGGTCCCCGACGACAACACCGTGCAAAGGCTTCCCGAATACACGGCAACGCTTCTCCCCCGTACCCTGGGATCCACGGGATTGGACGCGGCAGGGGAATTCCAGGCCACCTATTTTTATCGTCGCGCGGGGGACCGGGAGGCAAGGGGAAGAGGGGCAGCGGAACTTTCCCGGTCGTTCACCCTTTTTCCCTCGGTATTCTTCACCCCCTTCCTGTCCGTGGATTTTCTCGGTTCGGTACCCACGTCGGACACGACCGGTACGCGCACCGGAGGACGCGTCATCCCGAACGGAGGAGCCTCCCTGCAGCTGGACTTCCAGGGGGAATTCCCGGGAAGGGGGGAAAGCCGCCTCATTCATGTCATTCGCCCGGTGGCGGGGTTCCGGTACGTGCCCGACGTCGACCAGAGCGACATCACCGTCGTCGACATGTGGTCCCGGGTCGGCCGGCAGCAACAGTTCCTTTTTTCTCTCTACCAAAGATTGCTCCGGGTCGACGAGAAGGGTCCTTCGGAGATCGCGACCCTCGAACTGTCCTGGGCCCTCGAGGCGGGGGGCCGCGAGGAAGGCAGGTCGCCGTATGTCGACCCCCTGTCCCCCTACGTACGCACCCTGCGGGACCAGATCGATCTGGCCGCCGGGCAGAATGCGCGGAGGGATTCCCGTTCTTCGGACATCTACGCGCGGTTCCGGTTCGTACCGGCTCCGAACTGGAACCTTACCGGCGAGGCCCTGTTCGATCCCCGGGACACGACGTTTACCACTGCCTCGATCGGGGGGGAATGGAAAAAGGACGAGAAGAACCAGGCCCTTTTGGAATACCGGACATCGAGGAATCTGGCCGAGGACGTTCGCGCTCTCCTCAAGATCCGTCCCTTTCGGATCCTGGCATTCGATACGTCAGTGAACTATTCGATCCGGAACGGGGAACTGACCGACGGCTCGGCGACGGTCATGATCTATCCTCGCAGCGAATGCTGGAGCGTCGGGTTCGTCGTGCACCAAAAGACGAGGCCCGACGAGACGAGTTTCCGGCTTACGTTCAGCCTGACCGGAATCGGTACGATCGGAATGTAGGGGCAACGGGACGGGAGACGCATGGAGAGGCGGAAGAGCGGCGCACGGACAGAGCGAATGCTGATCACCGGGGCGAACGGACTGCTCGGAACGGAGATCTTCCGGTCGTTTTCCGCGGAGTACGAAATCCTGCGGACCGACCGGGAGGAGTGCGATGTGACCATTTCCGAGGAGTGCCGCCGCGTCATCGGGGGTTTTCGTCCCCGTCTGGTTGTCCATTGCGCGGCGTACACGGCGGTGGACCGGGCGGAACAGGAGGAGGAAGCCGCCTTCGCGCTCAACGCCGTGGGGACCCGGAACGTGGCCGCGGCATGCAGGGATCACGGCGCGCTGCTCGTCACGTTCGGTACGGACTACGTATTCGACGGGAGGGCGAGTCGGCCGTATGCCGAAGGCGACCCCACCGGTCCGCTTTCCGCCTACGGCAGGAGCAAACTCGCCGCCGAGGCAGCGATCCGGGAGATCGACCCGGATTTTCTGCTCGTCCGGACGCAGTGGCTGTTCGGGGCGCATGGGCGGAACTTCGCTCTTTCCATTCTCGACCGGGCGGAACAGGGAGAGGAATTGAAGGTCGTATGCGACCAGAAGGGAAGTCCGACCTATACCGCAGACCTCGCCGATGCGGTGGGACGATTGCTCGATGCCGGCGCGCGCGGCACGTTCCACTTCTCCAACGAGGGGGAAACGACTTTTTTCGAATACGCGGCGTATCTTCTCCAACATTCCGGCAGAGGGGGGACACGACTTTTTCCGGTTTCTACAGCGGACCTGCCCCGGGACCGGTATCCTGCCCCCCGTCCGCTTTTCGCGGTGCTCAGCAAGAAAAAGTACCGGGAAACAACGGGGTTTGCGCCGAGACGCTGGGAGGAAGCCGTTTCCGAATTCCTGGATCGTCTCCAACCGGGAGGCAGGGCGTGAACGACCCTCCACGCGGCTTGTGGACCGCAACGACAGATTTCGAGGAAAAGGAGGACAGGAAATGAAGATTCTCGTCACCGGGGGCGCCGGGTTCATCGGATCGAACGTCGCCGAAGCCTACGTCGATGCCGGGCATGAGGTCCTCGTCATCGACAACCTTTCCTCGGGGAAAAAGGAAAACGTCCCTGCCGCGGCACGTTTCGTCCTCTGCGATATCGAATCGGACACGGCGGCGGAGGCGATCCGGACCTTCCGCCCCGAAGTCGTCAACCACCACGCGGCCCAGATCAACGTGCGGGCTTCCGTCGCGGATCCGATATCCGACGCGGAGGTGAACATTCTCGGGACGATCCGGCTTCTGGAGGCAAGCCGGGAGAACGGCGTGCGGAAGTTCCTCTTCGCGTCGTCGGGGGGTGCCGGATACGGCGAACAGGACGTCTACCCCGCCGACGAGACCCACCCGACGAGACCCGTGAGCCCATACGGGGCGGCGAAAATCGCCGTCGAGCTCTACCTGCATTTTTACCGGACCCAGTACGGCCTCGACTACACCGCGCTTCGCTACGCGAACGTATACGGACCGAGACAGGATCCGCACGGGGAGGCGGGAGTCG
>DASUAN010000250.1:0-3073 GCA_035763765.1 Candidatus Deferrimicrobiaceae bacterium | reverse complement strand
CCCTCACGCAGCTCTACAAGGAGGCGGGATTCCGTCCCGTCCCGATTTCGGTCGTGGATATCCTCCCCGGCCTGCAGACGGGGCTGATCGACGCCTTCAACGCGACGCCCCTTGCCGCCCTTGCCTTCCAGTGGTTCGCCCTCGCCCCGCACATGGCGGACCTCAAGTGGGCGCCGCTCACCGGCGCCACGATCATCGACGCGAGGGCGTGGAAGAGGATCCCCGAGGAGGTGAGGCCGAGGATCCTGGAGGTGTCCCGGGACGCCAGCCGGAGGCTTCGGCGGGAGATCCGGACCCTGAACGAGGAAGCGCTGAAGGTGATGAAGGAAAACGGGTTGAAGGTCGGACACATATCCCCCGCCACCAAGGCGGAGTGGAGGAAAATCGTCGAGGATATCCACCCGCGGATCCGGGGAAAGATCATCCCGGCCGACGTCTTCGACGAGGTGCGGAAGTACCGGGACGAGTTCCGGCGTTCCCCGGCGGCGGGAAGGGCGCCGCCCCGGTGATCCCGGAGAAGAGGGACGGCCCGCCGCTTCCGGCGGGAAACGCCGCGGGTGGCCCCTCGGCGGGGCGGGCCGTGGGTTTGTTCTTGCGCCGGGCGGAAAACGCCCTGTCCGTCGCACTGCTCTGTGCGATGGCGCTGTTGCCGATCCTGGAGATCGTCGGCCGGAGGCTCTGGAGGACCGGGATCCCCGGTTCGACGACCCTCGTCCAGCACGGGACGCTCTGGATCGGATTTCTGGGGGGAGCGATCACGGCCCGGGACGGCGGTCACCTCTCCATCGGGGCGCTCACGGGATTGCTCCCGGAGTCGTTCCGGAAGCCCGCCGCGATCTTCACCGCGTCCGTGTCCGCCTCCGTTTCCCTGCTGCTCTGTTTCGCGGGGGTCACCCTCGTCCGGATCGAATGGGCCGACGGCCGGTACCTCCTTCCCTTCCTTCCCGTGTGGCTCGGGGAGGCGGTGATCCCCCTGGGCTTCGCCCTGGTGGCGTGGCGGCTGGTACGGGGTTCCTCCGATACGTGGGGGGGGCGTGCGGCGGCGGCGGTTCTCGCCGTGGCGGGCGCCCTTATCGTCTCGTCGGACCTGTTGTTCCTGAGCGCCCCCTTCACGGTGTCCCTGGTGATCCTCGCCGTGGCCGTGTTCCTGGGCGCTCCCCTGTTCGCGGTCCTGGGAGGGCTGGCGGTCCTCCTCTTCCGGTATTCCCAGGTTCCCGTCGCCTCCATCCCGGCGGAGATCTACCGGATGGTGACCTCCCCGACCCTGCCCACGATTCCCCTGTTCACCTTCGCCGGGTATATCCTCACGGCGGGGAACGCCTCGCAACGCCTCGTCGGGTTCTTCCGGGCGATGGTGGGTTGGATGCCCGGCGCGATCGCCGTGGTCACGGTGCTCGTCTGCACCTTCTTCACGACCTTCACGGGCGCATCGGGCGTGACGATCGTCGCGCTGGGAGGGATCCTGCTGCCGGCTCTTATCGCAGAGCGATACCCCGAGAGGTTTTCTTTCGGGCTCCTCACGGCCTCGGGGTCGCTCGGGCTCCTCTTCCCGCCGTGCCTGCCGGTGATCCTGTACGCGGTCGTGGGGGGGATCCCGGTGGACAGGATGTTCCTCGGGGGGGTCCTTCCGGGCGTCCTCCTCGTCCTGATCATGACCGCCTGGGCGGTGCGGACAGGGGTCCTCTCCGGCGCAAGCCGGACCCCCTTCTCGCTCGCGGAGCTGGGCGGGGCGGTGTGGGAGGCAAAATGGGACATCCTTCTTCCGGTGATCATTCTTCTTGGGATCTTCGGCGGGTTCGCAACGACCGTGGAAACGGCCGCAATGGCGGTCCTGTACGCCTTCTGCGTCGAGGTGTTCGTTCACCGCGACGTCAGCCTGCGCAGAAAGTTCCCCGAGGCGGGGACGGAGTCCGCGCGCCTCGTGGGGGGGTTCCTCCTCCTCCTCGCGGCGGCGACGGGTCTCACGGGATACCTGATCGACGCGGGGGTGCCGCAGACGGTCTTCCAGTGGGTCCGCCAGACGATCCACTCCCGGTACGTCTTCCTCCTCATCCTGAACGTCTTTCTGCTTTTCGTCGGGTCCTTCATGCACATTTTCTCGGCGATCGTCGTCGTTGTTCCGATTATCGCCCCCCTTGCGGCGTCATTCGACGTCCACCCGGTGCACCTCGGGATCATCTTCCTCGCGAATCTCGAGCTCGGGTTCCTGATGCCCCCGGCGGGGATGAACCTCTTCCTCTCCGCCTACCGGTTCGACCGCCCTCTCGCGGAGGTCTACCGGTCGGTCCTCCCCTTCCTCCTGATTCTGTTCCTGGGCGTGCTCGTCATCACCTACGTTCCCTTCCTGTCCACGATTCTCCTCCCGGGGTAGGCAGGCGGACGGGGCAAAGGAGAAACTTCCCCGGGGTGGGGGGAAAAGCGCTGGAAAACCGGCGGTCGGAGAGGGATAATACTAAGTCAATTCGGTTTTCATGAAGGGGGGAGGAATATGCCGAAATCCGGTTCGACAGGCGGAAAAAAGAGCCTCGCGAGCGCGTTGGAGAGGGCATTGCGGTTCGAGAGCGAGGGGAAACGTTTTTTCACAGCGGCCGCCGCCAGGTGCGCGGACCCCTTCGCCAAGCAAGTGTTTTCCCTGCTGGCGCAAATGGAAACGAAGCACATGGAGGACATCCAGGCGATCGCCCGGAAACTCGAGGAGGAGGGGAGATTCCCCAAGGTGTCGACCACGCCGCACGACGCGAGGATGCGCCTGTTCCGGCGGGAGCACAGCCGGATCCGGAAGGAGAAGATCCTCTCCGGGGAGGCCGCGGACGGGATGCGCAGGGCCTTAGCCTTCGAGGCGATGGGGCGGGAGATGTACGCCCGGATGTCGAAGGATGCGAAAAATCCCCAGGAAAAGAGGTTCTTCAAGCTCCTTTCGGGCGAGGAGGATTCCCACTTCAACATCATCTACGAGTATCTGGATTTTCTGGAAAACCAGGGCCTGCGGATGCAGGACGGGTAGGAGGGGCCAATCCGCGGCAGGAAGGATTTGGAAGGTTCCTCCGGGCGGTGTGCTGCTCCGGATCGATGT
>DASUAN010000249.1:0-17583 GCA_035763765.1 Candidatus Deferrimicrobiaceae bacterium | reverse complement strand
CACGGTCCTGTCGCCCAACCGCTGGGAGAGGCCGTGGAAGCTCTCCCGGTACCCCTTGACCTTGCCGGTCTCGACGCCGTACCGGTCGGCGAGTTTCTCGGCGGCGTGGCAGGAAGGGCACGTCTTTTCGGAAATGGCCATGAAGGAGACGGGGGAGAGGGGGTCCTCCGCCTGGCGGATTTCGTGCTCCCCGTGGCAATCGGTGCATCCGGGGGCGTCGGGGACGCCGCGGGACAGTGCAACCCCGTGCACGCTCTCGCGGAAGATCGTGAAGACGCCGTAGTGGCATTTCCCGCACGTCTCCGGGATGTTCGTCCGGTAGATGGGGGAGAGCGGGTCGAAGCGGTCCTTGAGATCGTGGGCGCCGTGGCAGTCGACGCACGAGGCGGATTTGTTCAGCCCCTTCTCCACGATCGCCTTGTTGTGGATGCTCTTCTCGTACATCCTCGCCGCGCCGGGGATGGCGATCCCCCCCTGTTCGATCACCTCCCGGTTCCCGTGGCACCGGGTGCACGTTGCGGCGATATTCCGGAAATAGACGGGGGACGAGGAAAGGGTCGACTTGGGGATCGCGTGCGCCCCGTGGCAGTCCGAGCAGCGGGGAGCCTCGATCCCCGCCATCCTCTTGTACCCGACCACGTGCCGGCTCTTGGCGTACACGGCCGCCTCCCCGGAGTGGCAGCCGGAGCAGTCGACCGCCTTGAGCCGCGCCGTGTGCGGCAGGTCCGGGACGTCCGCGTGGCAGTCCGTGCAGGAGAGGTCCGCGTGCACCGAAGCCCCATACAGCCCGGCGTCCACATGGAGGCTGATCCCCGGGAAGGGAGAGGCGACCCGGTGGGGCCTTTCCGGCCCCCCCGGGGTTACGTTCGACTCCCTGTCCTCGGCCGACCAGGAGAGGATGTCCCGGTCTCCGTGGCAGTCGAGACACTCGGAGTTTTCCATGGCCCGCAGCGAAGAGGGGCCAGACGCGAGCAGGAGTGCAACTGCCCCGACGAGACCGACAATGCGGATTCTTCCCCGGTGCAAGGGGAACATGGTCGCTCCCTTCCTTTCCCTGTGAGAATGATGGGGCTGGTTCAATGCGGCATCCCTATTTGCGACCCATTACGATTATTGTCGACTGTATACATAATACATCGTAGGCCAAGAATCAAGACGAATTTTCCTTTCCCGGACGGTTTTTCACCACTTATGTTGAAAAATTCTGTAGAAAAATTCGACGGTGCGCCCGGGGCAGCGGTCGCGACCCCGGGGCGGAGCATCCTTCGGCACGTACCGGTGGAGCCGGGAATCCCCGCAGGAGATTCCATGGGGGCGGAAACCGGCTCCGGAGACGGGACCTGTTTTATCCGGTTGAAAACCATCTCTCCTTGGGGAGTTAGAGGAATTTCCTTTTTTTCCCCTCTTTTCCTTGACAGCCCAAACCGGACACCATATCTTGTATCCGTGATAATCCTCGACCACAAGATACGCTATCATTAAAGTAGGATAATACCTGCAGGGGAGCAGCCACGATGGATCTGAACCAGCCGGTTTCCACGCCCACCCTTCCGGGGGGCGACAAGCCGGAGACCCTCCTGGTCTCCGGAACCAGGGATCTCCCGGCACACCCCCCGGGCAAGTGGACCGACCGGATGAGAGCGAAGTACGGCCCGATGCCGATCTCGGAGAACGCGCGCAAGGTTCTCGAGCGCCGGTACCTCAAGACGGGCCCCGGGGGAGAGAGGAGCGAGACTCCCGAGGAGATGCTGGCGCGCGTGGCCTACGACATCGGGATGGCGGAAGGGCTGTACTACGGTTCCGTCCCCGAGGTCGTCCTCCGGTGGGCGGAGCGGTTCTACGCCATGATGAGCCGGCTCGACTTCCTGCCCAACTCGCCCACCCTGATGAACGCCGGGCGGGAGCTGCAGCAGCTGTCGGCGTGCTTCGTGCTGCCGGTCGACGACTCGATGGAATCGATCTTCGAGGCGGTCAAGAACACCGCGCTCATCCACAAGAGCGGCGGGGGAACCGGCTTCTCCTTCTCTCAGCTGCGGCCCAAACACGACGTCGTCAAGTCCACCAAGGGGATCTCGTCGGGGCCCATCTCGTTCATGACCGTATTCGACGCCGCGACCGAGACGATCAAGCAGGGGGGAACCCGGCGCGGGGCGAACATGGGGATCCTGCGGGTCGACCATCCCGACATCCTCGAGTTCATCTCCTGCAAGACGAAAAACGACCGGCTGAACAACTTCAACATCTCCGTGGCGCTCACCGAGGACTTCATGAAGGCGGTGGACGCGGACGCGGAGTACGATCTCGTCAATCCCCACTCCCGGGAGGTCGCCGCCAGGCTTCCCGCCCGGGAGGTGTTCGAAAAGATCGTGGACGCCGCGTGGCGGAACGGGGAGCCGGGAATCATCTTCCTGGACCGGATCAACCGCGACAACCCCACCCCCAAGCTCGGGGCCATCGAGAGCACCAACCCGTGCGGGGAGCAGCCGCTCCTGCCGTACGAGAGCTGCAACCTCGGCTCGATCAACCTCGCCGGCATGGTGAAGCGCGAGAACGGGAGCCCCCGGATCGATTACGAGAAGCTGCGGGGGACGATCCACGAGGCGATCCGGTTCCTGGACGACGTGATCGACATGAACCGCTACCCCCTCCCCGAGATCCGCCGGATGACGATGGGGAACCGGAAGGTCGGGCTGGGGGTCATGGGATTCGCCGACATGCTCATCACGCTGGGGATCCCCTACGACTCGGACGAGGCCCTCGCCGTCGCCCAGGAGGTGATGAGCTTCCTCCAGGAGGAGTCGGTCGCCGCCTCGTCCAACCTGGCCCGGGAGCGGGGCCCGTTCCCGAACTTCGAGGTGAGCGTGTTCCCGGAAAGCGGGAGGATTCCCCGCCGCAACGCCACCACGACGACGATCGCCCCGACGGGGACGATCAGCATCATCGCCGGGTGCAGCAGCGGAATCGAGCCGATCTTCGCCCTGTCGTTCATCCGCAACGTGATGGACAACGACCACCTCATCGAGGTGCACCCCCTCTTCGAGGAGGAGACGAAGCGGCTCCGGATCTACTCGGTCGAGCTGATGAGGGAGGTCTCCCGGAAAGGGACCCTCCGCCACGTCGAGGGGGTCCCGGAGGAGGTGCGCAGGGTCTTCGTGACGGCCCACGACATCTCCCCCGAAGCGCACCTGCGGATGCAGGCCGCCTTCCAGAAGTACGTCGAGAACGCCGTGTCCAAGACGGTGAACTTTCCTTCGGAGGCGACCCGGGACGACATCCGCAAGGTCTACCTCCTCGCCTACCGGCTGGGCTGCAAGGGGGTCACCGTCTACCGGGACAAGAGCCGCGATGAGCAGGTGCTGAACATCGGCGAGGTGAACCGGACGGATTCCGCCGCGGAGCCCGCCCCCCCGGAGCAGGGAACCGGGTATGTCTCCACCCGGCCCCGCCCCGACACCCTTCTCGGAGTCACCAAGGAGATGAAGACCAGCTGCGGGAAGATCTACGTGACCATGAACCGCGACGAGAAGGGGATCTTCGAGGTGTTCAACCAGATGGGGAAGGCCGGCGGATGCGCCGCCTCGCAGTCCGAGGCGATCGGAAGGCTCGTCTCCCTGGCCCTCCGCTCGGGGGTCAAGCCCGACATGATCGTCAAGCAGTTGAAGGGGATCTCCTGCCATCTCCCGGCGTGGGCCGGGAACGGCGCGAAGATCATGTCGTGCGCGGATGCGGTGGCCAAGGCCGTCGAGTGGTACATCGACAGCGTCGACCGGATGTTCGCCTCCATCATGGCTCCCGCGGAGACTCCGGCCTCGGCCGGGCCGTTCGCCAATCCGCGGCCGGTCAGCTCCCATGGCGGCGACGGGTTCGAGGTCGCGCGGGGCGCCTGCCCCGACTGCGGAAGCCAGGTCGAGATGCAGGAGGGGTGCCTCAAGTGCCGTTCGTGCGGGTTCTCGGAGTGCTGAGAGCGGCGGGGGACACGCTTTCAACGTGGCATTAGTGGCGGGGGACGCTCTTTCAACATGGTACTCGACAAAAAGAGTGTCCCCCGGAAAGGAGCCCCGTTCGTCACGTTCGAGGGGATCGAGGGGTCCGGCAAGACCACGCAGCTCGGACTCCTGGCGGAATACCTCGCCGGCAGGGGGATCCCCCACGTCGTGACCCGCGAGCCGGGCGGAACCCCCCTGGCCGACGAGATCCGACGGCTTCTGCTTTCCCCGCGGGAGGAGCGCGTTTTTCCGGAAACCGAGCTGCTCCTCTACCAGGCAGCGCGCGCCCAGCATGTCCGGGCCGTCATCCTGCCCGCCCTTTCCTCCGGAACGGCCGTGCTGTGCGACCGGTTCTGCGACGCCACCTCCGCCTACCAGGGATTTTCCCGGGGGATCGACGGCGCGCAGGTCGACCGGCTGAACGCCTTCGCTTCCGGCGGGCTCGTCCCCGATCTTACCTTCCTCTTCGACATCGCCCCCGAAGACGGCTTCCGCCGCCTCCACGGGAGGGGGACGCGGCCGGACCGCATGGAGTCGGAGGCCCTCGCGTTCCACCGGAAGGTCCGGGAGGGGTACCTCCGCCTGCAGGAGCGGGATCCGGGCCGCATCGTCCGGATCGACGGAACGCCTCCCGCCGACGAGGTGTTCCGCCACGTGCGGGCGGGAGTCGCGGCCCGTCTCGGATGGTGACCTCCTTTCGCGACCTCCGCGGACAGGATCGGGCGGTCGCCCTCCTGCTCCGTTACCTCGAAACCGGGAACCTCCCCCCGGGCCTCCTGTTTTTCGGGGAGGAGGGGATCGGCAAGGAGAAGGCGGCCCTGGCCTTCGTCTCGGCCCTCTTCTGCCGGAACCGCGTCGGGTGCGGAGCGTGCCACGACTGCCGTCTCCTCGCTTCGGGATCCCACCCGAATCTTCTCCGCGTCTCGCCGGAGAACCAGAACATCCTGATCGACGACATCCGGCGGCTCCAGGAGGAACTGTCCCTCAAGGCGTTCTCCGACCGGCCCCGGGCGGTCGTCGTCGCACCGGCCGACCGGATGACGGTCCAGGCGGCGAACGCGCTCCTCAAGACGCTCGAGGAGCCCCCGCCGGGGACGCACCTCCTGCTGGTCGCGCACCGGATCTCCCGCCTCCCCCCCACGATCGTCTCGCGCTGCCAGAAGGTGTCCTTCTCCCCCCTCCCTTCGAAGGAGGTGGAGGAGATCCTCGCCGGGATCCCCGGGGTCGGCGGCCGGTACTCCTCCGCGGAGATCCGCGGCGCGGCGGCCTGCTCGGGGGGATCTCCCGGAAGGGCGCTCGAGGTATTGGAAGAGGCGGAGGGCGAGCGGGAGCGGTGGATCCGGCTTCTTTCCTCGCCGGACCCCGCCGCCATCACCGCCGCCTCGGCGGCGTGGAGGGGCGCGGAGGACCTCTCCCGGAAGATCGCGGCACCCCTCTCCGTCGTGCGGGACCTCGCCCTACTATCTTCCGACGCGGAAACGGGTATAATAAACGAGGACTTGAGGGAGGCGCTGCGCGCCGCCGCCGGCCGGAAGACTCCGGCGGGATGGACCCGGGCGCTGAAGGCGCTTCTTTTTCTGTCCCGCATGCCTCCTCAGGCGCAGAAGCAGCTCATGGCGGAGGCCTTTTTGTTCGAATTCCACAGGAAGGGATAGGCTCCCATGGACCTGGCCGGGATCCGCCTCCGGGGCCTCTGCAAAATGAGCCACTTCGACTGCACGGGGACCTCCCTCGGAAAGGGAGACTACGCGGTCGTGATGTCCGAGCGCGGCCCGATCTTGGGCGAGGTCGTCCAGCGGATCGACAACGTCTCTCTCGCTTCGGAGACCGCCTCCTTCCCGAAGGTGGTCCGGGCGGCCTCGGCCGACGACCTTCGCGCCGATCAGGAAAACGCCAAGCGCGAGGCGGACGCCCACGCCTTCTGCCTGGCCCGGATCGAGGCGAGAAAGCTCCCGATGAAGCTCGTCCGCACCGAGGTTCTCCTCGACCGGAGCAAGTCGATCTTCTACTTCACGGCGGACGGACGGATCGACTTCCGGGAACTGGTCAAGGACCTGGCCCACGAACTGCGGACCCGCATCGAGATGCGCCAGGTGGGCGTCCGCGACGAGGCGAAAATGGTCGGCGGGATCGGCCCCTGCGGCAAGGAGCTCTGCTGCGCCTCCTACCTCTCCGGGTTCGAGCCGATCACCGTGAAGATGGCGAAGGACCAGGGGCTCGCGCTCAACCCGGCGAAGCTCTCCGGGGTCTGCGGACGGCTGATGTGCTGCCTCATCTACGAGCACGAGTCGTACGCCCGGAACAAGGCGTGCGGGACGTGCGCGGCGGACCGGAACGGCCCGAACACTCCGTCTTCCGGGGGAGCGGAGGACCTCTCCTCCCGTCCCGGCGGCGAGCAGGAGGGGCAATCCTGAAGGAGACGTTCTACATCACGACGCCGATCTACTACGTGAACGACGTCCCCCACATCGGGCACGCCTACACGACGATCGCCGCCGACGCCCTCGCCCGGTACCACCGGATGAAGGGGCAGAAGGTGTTCTTCCTCACGGGGACCGACGAGCACGGGGAGAAGGTCCACAAGAGCGCGACGCAGCAGGGAGTGTCCCCGAAGGAGCTCGCCGACCGGGTGGTCACCCGGTTCCAGGGGCTCACCCCGGCCCTGAACATCACGAACAACGATTTCATCCGGACGTCGGAGCCGCGCCACTACGCCTCCGTGCAGGACATCTTCCGGAAATCGCTCGCCAACGGGGACATCTTCCTGGGCCAGTACGAGGGGTGGTACTGCACGCCCTGCGAGTCGTACTGGACCGACCTCCAGCTCGTCGACGGGACGTGTCCGGACTGCCGGAGGCCGGCTTCCAGCCGGAGGGAGCCGTCCTATTTCTTCCGCCTCTCGAAGTTCCAGAAGCCGCTCCTCGAGTATTACGAGAGAAACCCCCGGTTCATCCGGCCGGAGAGCCGCCGGAACGAGGTCATCGCCTTCGTGCAGTCGGGGCTCACCGACCTGTCCGTGTCGCGGACCTCCCTCCCGTGGGGCATTCCGGTTCCCGGCGCCGACTCGCACGTCATCTACGTCTGGTACGACGCCCTGACGAACTACATCACGGGGGTGGGCTATCCCGAGCGCACCGAGGCGTTCGAAACCTTCTGGCCGGCCGATCTCCACATGGTCGGGAAGGACATCCTCCGGTTCCACGCCATCTACTGGCCGGCGTTCCTCATGTCCGCGGGGCTTGCGCCTCCCCTGGGCGTCTTCGCCCACGGGTGGTGGACCGTGGAGGGCCAGAAGATGAGCAAGTCGCTGGGAAACGTCGTCGACCCCTACGAGATGGTCGAGCGGTACGGGGCCGACGCCTTCCGCTACTTCCTGCTCCGGGAGGTGCCGTTCGGAAAGGACGGCGACTTCTCGAGGAAGGGGCTCGTGGACCGGATGAACTCCGATCTCGCGAACAACCTGGGCAACCTCCTGAACCGCTCGCTCAACATGCTGGGGAAGTATTGTTCCTCCGCCGTCCCCTCCCCGACCGCTTCCGACCCTTCCGACGAGGCGCTTCTCCGCGCCGCACGGGAGGTCCTGCCCGCCGTGGAGGCGGCGATGGAGGAGGTGGAGTTCCACAAGGTCCTCGCGGCGGTGCTCTCCCTGGCCGACCGGGCGAACAAGTACATCGACACGAACGCCCCCTGGGCCCTGGCGAAGGACCCCGCGCGGAAGGACCGTCTCGGGACCGTCCTCTACCACGCCCTCGAGGCGTCGCGGATCTCCGTCCTGCTGATGTCCCCCTTCATCCCCACGGCCGCGCAGCGGATGTGGGAGGCGCTGGGATGCGACGGCAGCGTCGAGAAGGCGATCCTCTCCGAGGCGGGCGGCTTTGGGGGCCTGCGCGTCGGAGCCACGCTCCCCCGCTCCGTGATCGCCTTTCCCCGGATCGAGGAGGACGGCGGGAGACGCTCCTGAGCGCTGCCTGAGACCGGATTCCCATGTACTTCGACACGCACGCCCATCTGGACCTTCCGCCCCTTTGCGACGCGGAGGACGACGTCGTCCGCCGCGCCCGCGAGGCGGGCGTGAGCCACATCGTCACGATCGGGATTACCCCGGAAAGCGACGAGCGGGCGATCGAGATCGCCCACCGGCACGGAGGGGTCTACGCGGCCGTGGGGCTGCACCCGCACGACGCCTCCCGCTGCACGGAGGACCTGCTGGCGCGACTGGACCGGCTCGCGCGGTGCGACAAGGTGGTCGCGGTCGGGGAGACGGGGCTCGACTTCTTCCGGGACCGGTCGCCGAGGGATGCCCAGCGGGCCGCCTTCCGGGAGCAGGTGCGGCTGGCCCGGAGGCGGAATCTCCCCGTCGTCGTCCACGACCGGGAGGCGCACGAGGAGATCCTCGCCATCCTCGCGGAGGAGGGGGCCTCCGAGGTGGGCGGGATCATCCATTGCTTCTCCGGGGACCTGGCGATGGCCCGCCGGGCGGTCGGGATGAACTTTTTCGTCTCCTTCCCCGGCGCCCTCACCTACAAGGGCGCCGAGACCCAGGCGGAGGCGGTCCGGGGCCTCCCCCTCGAGAAGATCCTCATCGAGACCGACAGCCCGTTCCTGGCCCCGGTCCCCCACCGGGGAAAGACGAACGAGCCGTCGTACGTCCCGCTGGTGGCGAAGCGGATCGCGGAGATCAAGGGGCTCTCCGTCGAGGACGTGGCCCGGGTCACCACGCTCAACGCGAAGCGGATCTTCCGGATCCCCGTCGACGAGGAGGCGCGGGTCGCCTACCGGATCCGGAACTCCCTGTACCTCAACATCACCAACCGGTGCACGAACGTCTGCACGTTCTGCGCGAAGCGGGGCGACTTCCACGTGAAGGGGCACTTCCTGAAGCTCCCGGGGGAGCCCTCCGTGGCGGAGGTGATCGCGGAGGTGGGCGATCCGACCGCGTACGACGAGGTCGTCTTCTGCGGGTTCGGGGAGCCGCTCCTCAGGCTCGCGGAAGTCCGAGAGATCGCGGCGGCGCTCCAGGCGAAGGGCGCGAGGATCCGGGTCAACACCGACGGGCTGGCAAATCTCGTGCACGGGCGAAACGTCCTGCCGGAGCTCGCCGGCCTGGTGGACGCCCTCTCCGTCTCCCTCAACGCCCCCGACGCCGGGACGTACGCAAGGATCTGCCCGAACCGGTACGGGGAGGCGTCCTTCCCGGCGCTCCTGGATTTCCTCCGGGAGGCGCCGCGTTTCGTCCCCTCGGTCACGGCGACCGCCGTGGCCCTTCCCGGGCTGGACCACGACGCGGTGCGCCGCCTGGCGGAGTCGATCGAGGGAGTGACCTTCCGGCTGCGCGCCTGCGACGAGGTGGGATGACCGGTTCGCGCTACTGCTGCTCGACCGAAAACCCCTTCCCCTTCAGCCGTTCGACGATCCCCTTCTCGCCCACGAGGTGGCCGGCCCCCACGACGACGAAGAACCGCCCCTTCTCCTTCAGATACTCCTCGACCTTCGCGGCCATGGCCGCGTTTCTCCGGTAGAAGAGGGCTTCGAACACGGGCATCAGCCGGGGGTGCTCCCGGACGCTCTCCGAGAGGATCTCCTCCATGGTCGTCGAGTCGCCATCGGACCAGGCGGCGAGGATCCGGTCCGTCTTTTCCCGGACCTGGTCCAGGTCCAGGAGGGTGTACTGGAGAAACAGGTCCTGGTACTCGTCGGAGAACCCGTTCAGCAGGCCGATCACGGCATCGGGGCTCTCGATCTCCCGGATTGGTTTCCCGTTTGCCGCCTGGTCGAGAAAATAGATGTCGATCCCGGAGTGGTAGTCCAGTCCCATCTTCTGATATTCCATCACGGCGATCGTCATCGCGAGCGCCCACGGCCGGAACCGGCCGACGCGCTCGAGGGAAGGCCCGGGGAACCTGTTCTTCAGCAGTTCGTACGTCTCCTTCGAGATGTGGTTCACGATCGTGTCGTTCCCCGGATAGATGGCGCCCTGCAGCATCTTCCGCTGGCGTTCCTCCCCCGCGCCGTTGCGGACGTTGGTTTCCACGACCAAAACGTCGGACCGCGCGAACGCCTCCTCGATCTTCTCGTCGAGGGGATACAGGTCCGGCTTGAGCAGGTGGATCGAGCCCAGAAGGTGGACGACGGCCGACTCGGACCGTACCTCCCAGAGAAACGTCCGTTTCTCCGGCCGGGGTCCCTGCTGGGCGAAAAGCGGAGAGGCAAAACACAGGACCGCAAGCCCGAAGACCCGAAGCAGGGCCTTTCTCCGGGGCGGGCGGTTCATTTCCGCTTCTTCCCCACGAACAGGTATCGCTCGAACATGCGCTGATAATCGGTCCAGGCCGCGCCCTCCCGCAGCTCTCCCACCGCCTCGAGGAAGGCGTTGGCCTTCGAGTCCATGTTCTCGACGAAGTGGAGGAGAATCGCCTCGAGCGTCTTGGGGCGCTTCGGGGAACCGTACTCGAGCTCCCCGTGGTGGGAAAGGATCATGTGCTTCAGGATCACCGCCTTCTCGGGGGGGAAGCCCGCGACCTGCGCGCACTCCCCGCCCACCCACTCGGCGCCCATGTAGAGATGGCCGAGCAGGCGCCCCTCGTCCGTGTAGTCGAAGGCCCCCTCGTAGGAGAGCTCCCCCACCTTCCCGATGTCGTGGAGGAGGGCGCCGGCGGTCAGCAGGTCCGCGTCCACCCCCTCGTAGTGCCCGGACAGAAAGCGGCAGATCGAGGCGACCGACACCGTGTGCTCCAGGAGCCCCCCGATGTAGTCGTGATGCATGGTCTTCCCCCCCGGGGCCTGCCGGAACCGGCGCGCGGTCTCCGTCTTCGGGGGGGTCGGGAAGATCCGCCGGAGCAGCCGGGACAGGTCCGGATCCTGGATCCCCCCGACCATCGCCTGCAGCTCTTCCCAGAGCGGCTCGATCCCCTTCCGCGTCACGGGGAGGTAATCGGCGAGATCGGCCTGCCCCTCCACCTTCCGGACGTCGTTCACCTTGAGCTGGATCCGCCCCTGGTACTGGATGGCGCTCCCGCTCGCCTCCACGATGTCGTCCCGTTCGAACCGCGTCGCGATCTCTTCGGCGCGGTCCCAGACGCGGCACTCCACCTGTCCCGTCCGGTCCCGGAGGGAGAGGTTGAGGTACGGTTTCCCGGTGTTGCTCACGAGCACCGCCTTGTTGCTCACCAGGAAGAGGTCCTTGACCTGCTCCCCTTCCTTGATGTCCTTCACGAACTTCGCCTTGGGCATCGTCTATCCCGTCCTTTGTCCGGAGCGTTTCTCGAGGATGCGGAGCGCCGCGCGGATCCCGTCCACCGCGGAGGATACGATCCCGCCCGCGTGCCCGGCCCCTTCTCCCACAGGATACAGTCCTTTCACCGTAATCGACTCATAATTCTCCCGCTCGATGCGCACGGGGGAGGAGGTGCGGGACTCGACGCCGTAGAGGGTCCCCTCCTGGGTGAGGAACCCGCGCATCGACTCCCCGAACTTCTCCAGTCCGTACCGGAGGTCCTCCTCCACGCGGGGCGGAAGGAGGCCGGCCAGGTTCGCCCGGACGACGCGGGGCGCCAGCGCCTTCCCGCGCGAGAGGTTCCGGCTCTTCCCCGTGAGGAACGACATCAGGTTCATGGCGGGGACGCCGTAGCCCCCTCCTCCTTTCCGGAACGCCCGGGCCTCGAGGGTCCTCTGCCAGTCGACCCCGGCGAGAACGTCCCCCTTCCCGAATTCGTCCGCGGCCACGGCGGCCACGATCCCGCTGTTGGCGAACCCCGACCGCCGGGCATGCGAGCTCATCCCGTTCACCGGCACCTCCCCGGGCCCGGACGAGGAGACCATCACCTCCCCCCCGGGGCACATGCAGAAGGAGTAGATCCCCCGCCCGGAGGGGGCGCGGACCGCGAGCCGGTAGTCCGCGGCGGGAAGTCCGGGACGCCCCGCCATCCTTCCGTACTGGATCCGGTCGATCAGCTCCTGGGGGTGCTCCACGCGAAACCCGACGGCGAACGGTTTCGCCGACATCCGAACGCCGCGGGCAAGGAGCATCCGGACCGTGTCGCGCGCGGAGTGCCCGATCGCCAGCACCAGGTCCTCGCAGGGGAACTCCTCCCCGGTGGACAGCCGGACCGACCGGACGGACCCGCCTTCCGTTTCGACCATCTCGACCCGGGAATCGAACCTAACCTCCGTGCCGAGCGAGACGAGCTCCTCCCGCATCCGGGCGCAGAACCGCCGGAGACGGTCCGTTCCCACGTGCGGCTTCGCCTCCCGGGGAAGGTCGGGAAGGCCGGAAAACTCCGCAAACCGTCCGATCACGTGCTCGACGAGCGGGTCCCCGATCCGCGTGGTCAGCTTCCCGTCGGAAAACGTCCCCGCACCGCCCTCGCCGAACTGGACGTTGCTCTCCGGGTCCAGGACGCCCTCCTTCCAGAACGCCGCCACCTGGCGGGAGCGCTCCTCGACCGGCTTTCCCCTCTCCAGGAGAACCGGCGGGGCGCCGAACCGGGCGAGGGTCAGGGCAGCGAACAGGCCGGCGGGACCGGCGCCCACGACGACCGGCCTCACGGGCGGGGGGCGCACGGGAGTCCGGGGGAACGGGTCGGGG
Organism: Candidatus Deferrimicrobiaceae bacterium; assembly: GCA_035763765.1. GTDB lineage: Bacteria > Desulfobacterota > Deferrimicrobia > Deferrimicrobiales > Deferrimicrobiaceae > CSP1-8. The sequence continues at coordinate 5,013 of DASUAN010000249.1, read as the reverse complement.
GCAGGGGAGCGCAGGCGGGCCGAGGCGACCCGGGAGCATACCTCCTCCTCGAGCCCCTCCCTGCGCAGGGAGACGTCCACCGCGTAGACGCGCCGGACCGCCCCCTTGCGCCTCGCGTCGATCCCGCGGCGGACGACGGAAAAGTGCACCACCTCGTCCCGGGGAATCCCTATAATGAAGAGAACCTTGGAGAGGAGGTCCTCTTCCGGGAAGCCTACGGGAACCCGGATGTCGGAGATGCGCACGGCCAAGCGGATCTACCTCCTTCTCCTTCTCCTGCCCCTCGCGATGTCCCCGATCTCCTGCCGAGGCCTGGTCAAGGAAACGTTCCGAACGCCGAAGGTCCAGCTGATCGACGTGGCGCTCCTGTCGAACCCGATCGACGACCCCCGGAAGCCGTGGGATTTCGTGATGAGCCTCGAGGTGGACAACCCGAACGCCTACCCGCTTCACATCGCCTACGTCGCCTATTCGGCGATCATCGGGCGGGAAACGGTCGCAGGGGCGGAGCACCGCGAGGACATCCGCCTCGGGGCATCGGGGGTGACCGTGGTCAAGGTGCCTCTCTCCATCCGTCCCGAAGTCTTCCTGGAGGCCGCCCGGAAGGCGTTTCTCGGCCGCGCGGTCACCTACGAGTTCAACGGATCCGTCGGCCTCAAGACGCCGGTGCTCGGCGTCGTCCGGATCCCCTTCTCCAAGACGGGAGGGTTCGACCCGGCCGAGATTCTGAAACGGAAAGGATTCGGGCTCAATTGACCGGGCAGGGAGGGTCGGCTCCCTCGAGGACGGCGAGAAGGTTCTCCGTCGCCAGCCTCCCCATCCTCTCCCGGGCCTCCGTCGTGGCGCTTCCCAGGTGGGGAAGGAGAACCGCCGACGGGGCGCGAAGCAGCCGGGGGTGGATCTTCGGCTCCCGCTCGTAGACGTCCAGCCCCGCCGCGAAGATCCTTCCCTCCCCGAGGGCCTCGGCAAGCGCCCCCTCGTCGACCACCTCGCCCCGGGAGATGTTCACCAGAACCGCCTCCTTTTTCATCCTGCGCAGTCGATCCCGGCCGATCATCCCCCGCGTCTCCGGAGTGAGCGGGACGCAGAGCACGACGAAATCGCTGCCGGACAGCAGTTCGTCGAGCCCCGCGGGCCACGCCTTAAGGGCGTCCTCCTGCGACTTGGGCAGCCGGTTGCGGTTGTGGTAGAGGACCCGCATCTCGAACCCCCTCGCCCGCGCGGCGATGGCGCTGCCGATCTTGCCCATCCCGACGATCCCCAGCGTCCTCCCGAACGCCGGGACGCCCAGAAATCCCCACGGGTCCCATCCGGTGAACTTCCCTGCGCGGAGGAACCGCTCGCCCTCCGAGAACCGCCGGGCGGCCGCCAGCAGGAGTCCGAACCCCAGGTCCGCGGTCGCCTCGGTGAGGACGTCGGGCGTGTTGCACACCCGGATCCTTCTCCGCGTCGCCTCTCCCACGTCGATGTTGTTGACCCCCACGGCGAAGTTCGAGACGACCCGGAGCGCCTTCCCCGCGGCGTCCAGGACGGCGACGTCGATCCGGTCCGAAAGGGTGGAGAGGATCCCGGAGGCCCCTCGGACCTTCCGGAGCAGTTCCCTGCGGGGCATCGGCCCGTCGAGGTCCGGAACCAGCGCCAGCGCCTTCTTCCCGATCTTCGCCAGGGAAACCCCGGGAAGTCTCCGCGTGATCACCACCCTCGGTTTTTCCCCCATCCCGGCACCCTCCGCGAAGCGGGCCGCCCGGCGGCCGCGCCGTTCCCGTCTCGGTTCCCCGTGCGCGAAAACGCTGATCCATTATACAGACCCTCCCGGCGGGCGGGGACGCTTCTCCCAAGGAGCGATTGCCGGCACCCGGGGACCCGAGGCGATGCGGGGGGGTCGGCGAGGCGGCCTGTGGAGCGAGAAAGTACACGTAGAGCGGAACCGGCAGCGAGCGGGCGAAGGTCGCGAGCGTAGCCTAAGGGGACCCCCACGCGAGCCGGGGTCCCCCGGGTGCCGGCTACTCGTGGCGGAGGGCCTCGATGGGGTCGAGCCGCGACGCCTTGCGCGCCGGGTAGTACCCGAAGAAGATCCCGACGGCCGCGGAGAAGCTGAACGCCACGATCACCGCCCCCGGGGAGATGAGGGTGGACCAGCCGGCGAACCGGGAGATGAGGAGCGACCCGCCGATCCCGAGGAGGATCCCGGCCGCCCCGCCTGCCACGGAGAGGAAGACCGCCTCGATCAGGAACTGGACGAGGATGTCCCGCTCCCTCGCCCCCACGGCGAGCCGGATCCCGATCTCGCGCGTCCGCTCCGTGACCGACACGAGCATGATGTTCATGATCCCGATCCCGCCCACGAGGAGCGAGACCGAGGCGATCGCCCCCAGCAGCAGGCTCATGATCCGGGTGGACGCCTCCGCGACCGCCAGCATCTCGCTTAAGTTCCGCACGGAGAAGTCGTCCTCCTGCCCGCTTCCGATCCGGTGGCGCTGCCGGAGAAGGGCGACCGTCTCCCTCTCCGCCTCGTCGATGCTCTCCCGGTCGACGGCCTGGGCGATGATCACGCCGACCGACCCGGGGTGCGCGCTCCCGAACAGCCGGTTCTGGACGGTGGTGATCGGGGCGATGATGATGTCGTCCTGGTCCTGCCCCTGGAGGGACTGGCCCTTCTCCTCGAGCACGCCGACCACGGTGAACGGAACCCGCTTGATGCGCACGATCTCGCCGATCGGAGACTCGTCCCCGAACAGGTTCTCGATCACCGTCCGGCCGACGACCGCCACCTTGGAGGAGGCGTCCACCTCGTCCGCGGTGAAATACCGTCCTTCCGCGAGCCGGTACTCCCGGATCTCGAAATACTCCGGCGTCACCCCCTGGATGAGGGTGCTCCAGTTCTGGTTCCCGTACACCACGGGCGTCGTGGAGCGCACGGAGGGGGCGGCGAGCCGCACCGAGGGAAGCTCCCGCCCGATCGCCTTCGCGTCCGCCATGGTGAGCGTGGGCGCGGAGCCGAAGCCGGAGCGGAGGCCCCCCGCGGTGGTGCTTCCCGGGAGGACGAGCAGGAGGTTCGCGCCGATCGAGGAGATCTGGGAGGCGATCCGCTCGTTCGCCCCGGCGCCGATCGCCACCATGGCGATCACGGCGGAGACGCCGATGACCATGCCGAGCATCGTGAGGATCGACCGCATCCGGTTCGCGCGCAGCGACCGGTAGGCGATCTTCCATGCGGAATAGAGATTCATGCGTCGTCCGCCGAAGCCCTCCCGCGGCGACCCCGTCCCTCGCCGGGACCGTCGTCCACGATCCTCCCGTCCCGGAACCGGACCACCCGTCTCGCATACCGGGCGACCTCCGGGTCGTGGGTCACGGTCACCACCGTGATCCCCCGTTCCTCGTTGAGCCCGACGAACACCTCCATGATCTCCTCGCTCGTGGCCGTGTCGAGGTTCCCCGTCGGCTCGTCGGCGAGCAGGAGGGAGGGGGAGTTCACGATCGCCCGGGCGATCGCCACGCGCTGCTGCTGTCCCCCCGACATCTGGGTCGGAAGGTGCTCTTCGCGGTCGAGGATCCCCAGGGCCGCCATCGCGCTGCGCGCCCTCTCCTTCCGCTCCGCGGAGGGGACGGCCTCGTAGATCATCGGGAGCTCCACGTTCTCGAGGGCCGTCATCCGGGGAAGCAGGTTGAACCCCTGGAACACGAAGCCGACCTTCCGGCTGCGGATCGCAGCGAGCGCGTCCCTTCCCAGGGCCTCCACCTCCTGTCCGTCGAACCGGTACACCCCGTCCGTCGGACGATCGAGGCAGCCCAGGATGTTCATCAGGGTCGACTTGCCGGATCCCGACGGACCCATCACGGCGAGGAACTCCCCCTGCGAGATGGTGAGGGAGACGTCCCGGAGGGCCTCCACGTGGACGGGACCCAGCCGGTAGGTCTTGGAAAGGCGTTCGATCTCGATGACGGGAGCCGCCGCGGCCATCAGAAGAACCTCATCCGGGGACTCTGTCCGCCGGCCGCCCCCTGCTTTTTCCGGATCTCCTCGATCACCACGAGGTCTTTCTCCTTAAGATCCCCCTCCACCAGCTGGGTGTGCTTCCCGTCGCTGACCCCGCCCTTGACGGGCACTTCCTGGGGCTTGCCGTCCTTCCCGAGGACGTACACGCGCTGCGTGCCTTCTTTCTTCCTCTCCTCCTTCCTCTCCTGCGTCTTCTTCTCGTCGGAAGGCCGGAAGCGCAGGGCGGCGTTCGGAATCTTCAGGACGTCCGGCAGGTCCCGCACGTGGACCGAGACGTTGGCGGTCATGCCCGGCTTGAGCAGGAGATCCTGGTTGTCGATCCGGACCACGACGTAGTAGGTCACCACGTTCTGCGTCACGACGGGGGAATTCCGGACCTGCACGACGGTCCCGTCGAACGTCCGCTCCGGGTAGGCATCCACGGTGAACGTCGCCCGCTGCCCCGTCTTCACCTTTCCGATGTCGGCCTCGTCGACGTTCGTGTCGATCTGCATCTTGGTGAGGTCTTCCGCGATGGTGAAGAGCGTGGGGGTCTGGAAGCTGGCGGCCACCGTCTGCCCCGCGTCCACGTTCCGGGAGATCACGATCCCGTCGACCGGGGAGTGGATGGTGGCGTACCGCAGGTTCGTCTCCGCCGCGGAGAGCTGCCCCTGCGCCTGGGTCACCTGCCCCTCCGCACTCCGTTTCTGGGCGAGCGCCGTCTCGTAGGCGGTCTGCGCGGTGTCGACGTCGGATTGGGCGACGAACCCGTCCTTGACCAGCTCCCGGTTGCGACGGTAGGTCCGCTCCGTGTCGATGACCTGGACGTTCGCGCGATCGAGCGCGGCGCGGGCGTTCGCAAGGTTCCCTTTCGTCTGGAGGACGGCGGCCTCGAACAGGCGGGTGTCGATCTGCGCGATGACCTGCCCCTTCCTCACCACGGAGTTGTAGTCCACGAAGATCTCCTCCAGCGTCCCGGAGACCTGGCTTCCCACCTGCACCGTCGTGACGGCGCTCAAGTTCCCCGTCGCCAG
>DASUAN010000248.1:0-3053 GCA_035763765.1 Candidatus Deferrimicrobiaceae bacterium | reverse complement strand
CCATGCTGATGCGGTATCCCGACATGGTTGGGAAAGTCGCCCTGGTCACCGTCCACCGCCTCAAGGGAGGCGACATGGCGATGTTCGAGACGACCGTGCGTGCGCTGGCCCGCTCCGGAGCCAACATGGTGCTCGCGGGTGGAAACCCCGAGGATCTCGAGCGGATCGCCCTGCAGGTCAACTCCGCCGGCGGGGAAGGGATGGCCACGGTGTTTCCCGTCGACCTCGCGAAGCCGTCAGCCGTCCAGGAGCTCTTCGACAGCCTCCCCCGGATCGATCTTCTTCTTCACTTCACGGGAAGCGTGGACTGGAAACGTCCCTTGACCACCCTCCCGTACGACGAATGGACCGCCACCGTCGACCAGTTCGGCTATGTTCCACGGCTTCTCTGCTGGCAGGCGGAGCGTCGGATGGACCGGGACGCCGTCGACGGAACGATCGTGATCGTCGGCCCGGACCTGTCCGGGATCCCCTCCATCCGGGAAAGAAACCTCGTGCAGGTTTTTCAGGCGATGCTTCGGCCTGCGGTTGCGACGGAATCGATGGAGCGGGCTCTCATGCGGAAAGCTCAGGCGGACGGGACATCGCCGTCGCACGTCAGTTCCATCAACATCGGCCTGATCCTTCCGGGAAGGACCGACGGGAGAAACAAGCAGGGGGACCCCGTGCGGACCGCCGCTTCCGCCCTTTGGTTCCTCGAGGAAGGGAAGAATGTCTCCGGCGTCGCCCTCCTTCCCGACGAGAAGAACAGCCTGGCGCGGCTCCCGGAAGAACCGAAAGCGATGCCCGGCTCGATGGCTGGAAAGGTCACGGTGGTCACCGGCGGAATCAGGAACCTGGGGAAGGAGATCTCCCTGCGTTTCGCTTCCGAGAAGGCGACCGTCGTGATCGCAAGTCGTCGCCCCAACCCTGCGGCGCTCTCGGGAGAGGAGGCAGAAAAAGCGAAAGAAGAATTTCGGGCAGGGGACGCCGTTCTGGCAAAGATGCGCCAGATGGGCGCCCGATCGATCTGGATCAACGCCGACATTTCCCTTCCCCAGAAGGTGCGAGCCGTCATCGAGGAAACGCGGAATCGCTTCGGGGCGATCGATGCCTACGTGAACAACGCCGGGATCGGAGGAAATTTCTCCCTGATCGGCGACGTTCTGCGGGACCACCGCCAGAGCTGGGACGCGGTCATGCGATGCAACCTCTTAAGCCCCTGGATCGCCATCTCCCTTCTCCGGGAGATCATGAGAAAGCAGGCCGACGGGGGCACGATCGTCAACGTGTCGACCCATTATGCCGATCATCCGTACCTCTTTCGGACCATCTACACCGTCTCGAAAATCGTTCTGAAAGCCCTGACGCTATCCCTGAGCAACCCTCTCAGGGAAGAGAACATCCGCATCGTGGACGTGGCGCCGAGCCTCATCGCCGGGCCCCGGATGGACTGGGTCATGAAAAACTACGCCGTCAAGTTCGCCGAGCAGTTCGAGCGGATTCCTGGGATGACCGCTGCGGAGGCCCGATCCCTCCAGGAGTTTTTCATCCAGTCCTTCGACCGTTCCCTCCCCCCCGACAGGAGAAAGAAGGCGGCTTCCTCGTTTCTTTCCGCCGCGGGGTCGAGCAGGCTTTCCAAGTCCGCCCGTGCGGAAATGGATTCTTGGTACGAAAGGGCGAAGGATTGGTTCCGATCCACCGTGCCCGACGTTCCCCCCACGAATGAACAGGTCGCGGACGCGGTGCTGTTCGGCACCAAGAACGCCCGATTCCTGGACGACACGTTTCTTGGGGTCTCCTCCCTTCCGGCGTTCACAACGTTCCCCCCCGGATATTCCGATCGGAAAAAGCCGCCGGAGGGAGCGTCGTATCTCCTGCTCTCCGTCGGAGAATGGGGGGAAGCCCGTTCCGCCATCGACGATCTTGGCATTGCGCTATCCCGCCAGAAAGCGACGGTCACATCGATCGTCGAGTCCCGCCAGGAACCCGGACAGGTCAAGATCACGCGGGTGGGAAAGGAGTCTCGCCGCACCGAAAACCGGAACTCTCCCGAAACGTTTTCCCGGGCTCTGGACCTCTCGGACCCCCGTCTCCTCGAGCCGTGGCTCGACCATTCCCTGCTGGGAGGGCCGCCGACCTCGGGCGCGGTGCTGTTCGCGGGGACTTCCACCCCGGGAAAACCGGTCTTGAAATTTACCCTGGAGGACATGGAGAGGTTTTTCGATCACCTCGGCAGGGTCCTATCCGTTTTCGCCGAGTCCGCCCGTGCCGTCCGGGAGGATGGAAATCTCGTGGTGGTCGTCCCCCCCGGAAGCTCGGAGGAAGGCCAGCTGGTGAGGGCGGCCGTTCGGCAGATGGTTCGGACCTTGCAGGCGGAACAGCATTTCCTGTTCCTCGCAAAACGCGTCCGGGTGAGCCTCCTAACGGCCTGGGCTCCGGGAAGGGAGCGGGAATTCTCCCTGCGGGTGAGGGACCTCCTCTCCGGAACCGCTCCTCCGGAATGGGAGGCGATCCCGGTAGGCCGTCTTCTCCCGTGAGCCCGACCGACGGGTCTATTTCATGGTCGGCATGACAAAATCGGCGCCCGAGCGGATCCCGGTCGGCCACCGAGCCGTGATCGTCTTCAAACGGGTGTAGAAATGCACCCCTTCGGTCCCGTGCACGTAATGGTCCCCGAACAGCGAACGCTTCCATCCGCCAAAACTGTAGTACGCCAACGGCACAGGGATCGGTACGTTGATGCCGACCATCCCCGCCTCCACCCGTCTGCAGAATTCGCGCGCGGTGTCTCCGTCCCGCGTAAAGATGGCGTTCCCGTTCCCGTACACGTGGTCGTTCACCAGCCTCAAGGCAGCCTCGAAGTCCGGTACCCGGACGAGGGATAGCACGGGCCCGAAGATCTCTTCCTGGTAGATTCTCATCCGGGTGGTGACCCGGTCGAACAGGCAGGCGCCGAGGAAGAACCCTTTTTCGTGCCCAGGGATCGTAAGCCCTCGTCCATCCGCCACCAACTCGGCCCCCTCGCTGACGCCGAGGTCTACGTAGCTCTTCACCCGATCCCGGTGTTCGGC
>DASUAN010000247.1:0-2167 GCA_035763765.1 Candidatus Deferrimicrobiaceae bacterium | reverse complement strand
GCCGCATCCGTCGAGACCGGATCGGAACACCCCTTGGCGGACGCGGTGGTGCGCGGAGCAAAAGGGAAAGGGATTCTCCCCGACTCCCCCGAGGAGTTCCACTCCCGTCCGGGCCACGGGGTCCGGGCCGCGATTGCGGGCCGGCGCGTCCACGTGGGGAGCGCGCGGTGGCTTGCGGAGGAAGGGATCGATCCGGCCCCACTTTTGCCCGATGCCCAGGAGCTCTCGGAGGCGGGGGCCACGGTCATCTTCGTCGCCGTGGACGGAGCGGCCGCGGGGGTCGTGGCGCTGGCCGACGAGATCAAGGCCGGAGCGCCGGAGGTGGTTCAAGCGCTGCTTGGAATGGGGATCGATGTCGTGATGCTGACCGGCGACAACCCGAGAACGGCGAAGGCGGTGGCTGCCCGGGCCGGGATCGGGCGCGTCCGCGCCGAGGTCCTCCCCGATCAGAAGGCGCAGGAAGTGAAAAGGATCCAGGCGGAAGGGAAGATCGTCGCGATGGTGGGGGACGGGATCAACGACGCGCCGGCCCTCGCCCAGGCCGACGTCGGGATGGCGATCGGCACCGGCACCGACATCGCGATCGAATCGGGGGACATCGTCCTGATGAGCGGGGACCTGAAGGGGGTGACGGCGGCCATCGCCTTGAGCCGCGCCACGCTCCGGAACATCCGCCAGAACCTGTTCTGGGCGTTCGCCTACAACGTGCTGCTCATTCCGGTGGCAGCAGGGGTCCTCTACCCGCACTTCCGGGTGCTTCTGAACCCCATCCTGGCCGCAGCGGCGATGGGGCTCTCCTCGGTCACCGTCGTCTCGAACGCGCTCCGGCTGCGCGGTTTCCGCCCGTAGCAGACGCCCCGGTTCTCAGGGCAGTTTCTTCCCCGTTTTCTTGAGGATCGTCTCCCACTGGTCGGCGTGCCGCTCTTCGTCGGAGACGATCTCCTCCATCATCAGGCGCGTGGTGGAATCCCCGACCTCGTCGGCGAGCTTGATCACCGTCTTGTAGAACTCGATCGCCTCGTACTCGCCTTCCAGGTCGTCCTGCATCATCTTCTTGAGGTCGCCGCCCTTCTTGATGGGAGCCGGCTTCGTGGAGGGGTCCCCTTCCAGGAAGTTGATCCGCTCGGCGATCCGCTCGGCGTGTTTCATCTCCTCCATGGAGGTCTTCTCGAAGAGGGGGAGGATCGACGCGCTTTCCATCCCGTCGCCGGTCCAGTGGTGATGGAGGTACTGCAAAATGGCGCCGATCTCCAGTTCCAGGGATTTGTTCAGGGCTTCGACAACGCGCGGATTCCCTTTCATGGCATGCCTCCGTCGTTCGGGGATGGGGCGCGGACGCAAGGCCCCTCGGATCGTTTGGGAGTCGGGAATCATCATAGCAAGGCAAGCGCGGAACGGGAACGGTTTTGCGCTCCGGGCCGGGCCACCCGGTTTTCCGTTGACCCTCTGGGGCCTGGTTTGTATAATTTTCTTTCGCCGTTTTCCATGTGGTGAGTGTAGCTCAGTTGGCAGAGCACCAGGTTGTGGCCCTGGTGGCCGCGGGTTCAATCCCCGTCACTCACCCCAATTTTTCTCGTTTTGACGAGTGCGCCTGTAGCTCAGGGGATAGAGCGCCGGCCTCCGGAGCCGGGTGCGGAGGTTCGATTCCTCCCAGGCGCGCCAGCAGGGCCACTAGCTCAACCCGGCAGAGCAGCTGACTCTTAATCAGGAGGTTGAAGGTTCGAATCCTTCGTGGCCCACCAATCTTTTCGGGGGGTTACCCGGCAACGGGTAGCCCCTTTTTCGTTGGATCGGGTACTTCCGGCCCACCCGCTTCGGGGGCGGATCAATTCAACAAGTTCGGCAATGATTTTCCCGAAATGCCCGATAATGGGGCAAGGAAAAGGGTTTACAATTATGAAAACGCAATAGTATCAATTGGTTATGGTGCTTTTTGTTCGGATTGATTTTTGCATGATGTACTCCCTCTGGTGAGCAAAACGCAGGAGGGGACGGCGGCCAGAGACCGGTTCTCGAAGGAATCTTTTTTAAAGGCTTGGAAACGCCATGGACCCGAAGGTTTTCGAGACATATATTTTGAAGCCGTTGTTGCTTCTCAACGCACTTCTGCTTTACATCGGTCTGATCGTTTGGATCGTGCGTGGGAATCCGACGAATTGGCTGGACC
>DASUAN010000246.1:0-5610 GCA_035763765.1 Candidatus Deferrimicrobiaceae bacterium | reverse complement strand
TGAAGAGGGGCGCCGCTTCCGCGGCGCCCCTCTTCCCCCGGCAGGTGCGGTCGGCCCCCATCACCTTTCCGGAGGTTCCGTACTGCGCGCTTCCTTCGTTCCCATCCTTACCAGTTGTATCCCGCCTCGCCATGCTGCGTGAGGTCCAGCCCCATGACCTCGTCCTCGTCCGCGACGCGCAGTCCCATCGCCTTGTCGAGAATCTTGAACAGGACCCAGGTAACGACGAAGGCGTACACCGCGGTTGCGCCGACCGCCCCTGCCTGCAAGGCGAGAAGCTGGGGGTTCCCGAAGAAGAGACCGTTCCCCCCGCCGGCATTGATCGCCGTCGAGGCGAACAGTCCGGTGGCCAGCGCTCCCCAGGTACCCCCCACGCCGTGCACCCCGACGACGTCCAGGGAGTCGTCGTACCCGACCTTTGCCTTCATCATCACCGCGCCGTAGCAGAGCGCCCCCGCAACCCCCCCGACGGCAATGGAGGAGACCGGGCTCACGAACCCCGCCGCGGGGGTGATGGCGACCAGCCCCGCGACAGCGCCGGAAGCCGCTCCCAGGACGGTCGGCTTTCCGCGGTGCATCCACTCGGCGAACATCCAGGAGAGCATCGCCGCCGACGCGGCCATGTGGGTCACGACGAAGGCGCTGGTGGAAAGACCCCCCGCCGCCAGGGCGCTGCCGGCATTGAACCCGAACCATCCGAACCAGAGGATGCCCGTGCCCAGCACGGTCATCGGAAGATTGTGGGGCGCCATGTTCTCCGCCCCGTGGCCCCGGCGCTTCCCCGCGACGAGGACCGCGGCGAGGGCGCTCGCCCCGGAAGTGATGTGGACCACCGTGCCCCCGGCGAAGTCCAGTGCGCCGAGGTTCCGGATCCACCCGCCGATTCCCCACACCCAGTGGGCGACCGGGCAGTAGACCAGAAGCGACCAGAGGCCGATGAACAGGAGAAAGGGGGCGAACTTGATGCGCTCCGCGAACGCTCCGGTGATGAGCGCCGGGGTGATGACGGCGAACATCGCCTGGTAGATCATGAAGGCCTGGTGGGGAACGGTCGCGACGTAATCCGGGTAGGGATCCAGTCCCACCCCCCGGAGCGCGAACCAGGACAGGTCCCCGATGAACCCGGACACGTCCGGGCCGAAGGAGAGCGAATACCCGACGAGGAGCCACTCGACGCTCACCAGGGCGATCACGATCATCGATTGCATGATGGTTCCCAGGATGTTCTTTCTCCTCACCATCCCCCCGTAGAACAGCGCAAGGCCGGGGGTCATGAGCATCACCAGGGCTGCGGAGAGAAGAAGAAATGCGGTGTCGCCCGTATTCATGGCGAATACCTCCTTGCGGTGATGGGTGCCGACGGGAACGGATGGGGCAAACGTTATGCCAATCCGAAAGCTTGAGGATTATCGGAGATTTGCCTTGAGGAGGGGGATGGTGCCCGGGCACATTGCTGACAAAAGCCGGACCATATTGTCGCTTTTTCGACAGTCGATCATCGTTGCGTCGAGAGATCTCGGTTCGAACCGGGGGAAGAAGGCACGCCGGGGAGAGGCGGCGGTCAAGAAGAGACGCCGTCCAAAACGTCCCGGACGGTGCGGGAGAGCATCTGGGCGCGGTACGGCTTGGGCAGAAACGCGGAAGCCTCGGCAAAGCGCTCCGACCCCAGGAATCCGTCGACCCGGTACCCGCTGGACAGGATGACCTTCGCTTCGGGATCGAGCTCGTGGATCCGCTCCAGGACATCCAAGCCCGACATCCGGGGCATCGTCAGGTCCAGAAGAACCAGGTGGATCGCCCCTTTGCCAGCGCGGTACATGTCGATCGCCTGCTGTCCGTCCGCGGCGGTTAGCACCAAGTATCCCTGCATCGTGAGGATCTGGCTTGCGAGATCCCGGACCATCTCCTCGTCGTCCACGAGCAGGATCGTTTCCGTCCCCCCCAGGGGGCGTTTCGTTTCCGTGACGGCACCCACCTCCTCCGGGAGCTCCGTCGACCGGGGAAAGTAGCACCGGAAGGTGGTGCCGGTTCCCGGCTCGCTTTCCAGCGTGATCCATCCTTCGTGCTGCTTGATGATCCCGTATACGGTGGAAAGCCCGAGACCCGTCCCGCGCCCGAGACCTTTCGTGGTGAAAAAGGGCTCGAAGACCCGCCGCTGCGTGGCCTCGTCCATCCCGATGCCGTTGTCCGCGATCGAAAGGGCGACGAACTCCCCCGTCCGCGCGAACGGGTACACCCGGCAATACTCTTCTCCGATCGTGAGGTTCTCCGCCCGCACCCAGATCGTTTTTCGCCGCACCTCCCGCATTCCCTCCAGAATCTCCATGATCGCATCGCGTGCGTTGACGCAAAGGTTCATCAGCACCTGGTGCACCTGGCTGGAGTCCACCTTGACGAACCAAAGATCGTCGGTCGTGGATACGGACACCTCGATGCGCTTGTCGATCGTCTGCGAAAAGAGGTGGAGCACTTCGTCCACCACCTTTTTCAGGTCCGTGCTCCGCCGCTCGAGCGCCGTCCGCCGGGAAAATTCGAGCAGCTGCCGGATCAGGTGGGCCGCCCTCTCCGACGCCCGGATCGAATCGTCGATCGCCCCTATCGCCGGCGACCCCGGGGGGAGGTGCTTCCGGGCCAGGTCGAGGTTCCCCAGGATCCCGGTCAGGATGTTGTTGAAATCGTGGGCGATCCCTCCCGCCAGGGTTCCCACCGCCTCCATTTTCTGCATGCTGACGACCGATCGCTCGAACCTTCGCCTCTCGGTGACGTCGGTCCCCGCCACGAGGATCGATTTCAACCTGCCGTCTGGTCCCGGAATCGCCGCATAGTTCCAGATCACCAGGCGCTCCTCTCCTTCCTTTGTCAGCAGGGAGGATTCCACCTCCTCGGGGATCTTTCCGTTCCGGATCCCCTCGCAGGCGCCCTGGTGAATCCCGCGCACGCTCTCCGGCAGCAGAACGTCGGTCATCTTCCGGCCGATGACCTCGGCGGCCCGGTATCCGGTCACCTCCTCGCACTGGCGGTTGAACGTACAGATCTCGTCTTCCTCCCCGATCTGAAGCACCAGCATCCCGGCGACGTCCAGGACCTTCGCCGAAAAATCCCGTTCCCTGCGGAGCTCCTCCAGCGTCTGCGAACGGAGGGTGACATCGCGGATGAGCAACATGCCGAGCGGCCCGGTATGATCCGGGTACCACGGATTGTTTCCCATCGGCCGCGGGACCCAGGACGCCGCGATTTCCCCTTCGAAGAGGGATCCGTCCTTCCTCCGCATCTCGGTGATCACGATCCGGTCCCCGTTCCCGAAGCAAGGCTGGAGGATTCGGGAAAGCAGAGGGGAGTCTTTCGGGCCGGGGAAAAGCATCGCGGGATCCGACCCGACCAGCTCTCCGGGCGAGGAATACCCGAGGATCCGGACCGCCGCAGGATTGACCCGCACGATCGCTCCGCCGCGGACAAGGATCAGCCCGTCCCGCTGCGACTGGAAAAGTTCGCCGTACGATCTTTTCGCGGACACGAACTGTTCGTGACGCCTCGCGCTCATCACGGCGGTTCCCACCCGGTAGGCCATCGCCGCGATCGCCTCCATTTCCAGGTCGTCGAACGCGTCCTTCTGTTTGCCCCCGAGGGAGAGCAACAGGGGGGACGAATTTTCGAGCTCGATCCGGACGGAGGCGAAACTCCGGATTCCGAATTTCGCAGCAGCGCTCCTCCAGGGGATGGTCCGAGGATCGTCGAATACCCGGTTCACCACGCATACCTTCCCGGTACGGACCGCTACCCCCGGCGGGCAGCCCCCTTCGGGGGTGTCGTCCCACCGCAGCGGAACTTCGGAGAAAAACCCTTCGCCTTCCCCGGCGCTCTTCGCGATGCTGATCGAGCCGTCCGACTCCGCGGCTCCGATCCACGCGGCGCGATACCCCTGCTCGCGCACAAGACCGTCGCAGACCGAAGAGAGGATTTTTCCCTCTTCGAGAACGCCGATCAGCGCCCGGTCGATCTCTCCGATCAGTCGGAATCGTCCCTCCAGCCTTTCCTTGAGGAGGTACCATCGCTCCGTAAGCAAGAAGCCGACAGCCAACAGAAAGGAAACGGCGAACTCGATCATCTCGATCGTGGGGTCGAAGCCTGCCGGGTCGAACTCCCCGACGTAGGTGACGAGGGAGAAGATATGCAGTCCGCCCAGGATGGTAAGGGCGATGGACACGAGGATCCACGGCCTCCCCAAGCGGCGGAGGAGAACGAACCGGAACGAAAGGTACGCCGCGAGAAACTGGAAAAATACGGAACAGACCAGCACGACGGCCAATGCAAATCCTCCGGGCAGCCAGGCCCATCCCTATCAGGCGACCGACTCCTCATCCTTTTCGGCACGAATCCCTTGGAAATTCAATGTTTCTTCTCGGGTAGGGGGTCCTCCAACTTGATCGGAAAATCCTCCGGAGGGAACCGCCGCCCGGTTTGCTTGAGCCCCGCGAATCCTTTATTCTGTTCCAAGCACCCTACCACCTAAGGTTCCAGAGATGCCGGCCAGGGAGGATGTCATGGGAGAGGTCGTCCACACGTCGAGGATCGTCATCACGAGGGAGAAGGGACCGACCCGCAAGGCGATGATCGAGGGATTCGCCGAGCCGGTCTATTACGGGGTCCATGGGGGGATCAAGAACTTCTACAAGGTGGAGCCCGAAAAGGAGCACGCCGCCACTCTCGACCACATCGTCGGGGCCGTCGGGGGCTGAATGATGGGGACACTGGCCACGGTGCTGGCCGGAAAGAAGATCCCCACGTACGGCGACCGGTTCCGGGCCGATGTCGAGGGGGACGTCGAGGACGTCGGAGGGGTGCTGAAGATCGCGAGAATACGGGTCAAATACACCCTGAAGGTCCCCCCCGGAAAAACGGAAGAAGCGAAGCGGTCGCTCGCCGAGTACCTGGTGCGATGTCCCGCGGCGATGAGCGTCAAGGGGGCCATCGAACTCATCGATTCGGCCGAGATCACGGAACTGGAGGCGTGACGGATCGTAAGGGGATGCAGATGAAAGCCGCCGTCTGTGAAGCATTTGCGAAACCGCTCGTCGTAAAGGACGTGCCGGAGCCGTCCGTCGGCCCCGATGACGTCCTGATCCGGATGAAAGGGTGCGGGGTGTGCCACAGCGATCTGCACCTGGTGGACGGGGACTGGGCCGACTGGGGGACTCCCCTGCCGATCATCCCCGGCCACGAGGTGACGGGGCTGGTCGAAGAGACGGGGGACCGGGTGACCGGCCTGAAACCGGGGGACCCGGTGGGCGTGCCGTGGATGCAATACGCCTGCGGACATTGTCCCGCCTGCCGCTCCGGAGCGGAGATGCTGTGCGGGGCCCAGAAAAGCACGGGGGTGACCGTGCACGGAGGGTATGCGGAGCGGGTCAAGGCGCCAGCCGCATTCACGCACAGGATTCCGGAAGGGCTAAACCTCGTTGACGCGGCCCCGCTCCTGTGCGCCGGGATCACGGTGTTTTCCCCCCTGCGCCGGGCGGGGAACCTGGCGGGAAAGACCGTGGCGATCGCAGGGATCGGGGGGTTGGGCCATTTGGGCGTCCGTATGGCGGCCGCCATGGGAGCGCATGTCGT
>DASUAN010000245.1:0-2185 GCA_035763765.1 Candidatus Deferrimicrobiaceae bacterium | reverse complement strand
GTGGATGGGGAGGGGCGAACGCCCGGAGGAACAACCCCGAATCGAGGAGGAGAAGGAAGACATGGCAAACGGGCAGGGTTCGGTCATCACGATGAAGCAGTTGCTGGAGGCGGGGGTCCACTTCGGTCACCAGACGAAGCGGTGGAACCCGAAGATGAAGAGGTACATCTTCACCGCCCGGAACGGGATCTACATCATCGACCTCCAGCAGACGGTGAAGATGTTCCGCACCGCCTATGATTTCGTGCGGGACCTGGCGGCGGAAGGGAAGACCGTCCTGCTCGTGGGCACCAAGAAGCAGGCGCAGGAGGCGGTCGAGGAGGAGGCGAGGCGCGCCGACGCCCCGTTCGTGAACGTCCGGTGGCTGGGCGGGATGCTCACCAACTTCCAGACGATCCGCAAGAGCCTCGACCGGCTTCAGAAGCTGACGGAGATGGCCACGGACGGCACGGCCGAGAAGCTTCCCAAGAAGGAAGTGCTCAAGCTGGCCAAGGAGCGGGCCCGGCTGGAGAAGGTGCTGGGCGGCATCAAGGATCTTCGGCGCGTTCCCGACGCCGTGTTCGTCGTCGACCCTTCGCGGGAGGAGATCGCGGTCCTGGAGGCGCGGCGCCTTTCGATACCGATCATCGCCATCGTCGACACCAACTGTGACCCGGACCTGGTCGATTACGTCATCCCGGGGAATGACGACGCCATTCGGGCGATCAAGCTGTTCCTGGGGAAGATCGCGGACGCGATCCTCGAGGGGAAGGCGGCCTACGAGGAGAAGACGGCCTCGGCGGCGGACAAGGAGGCCGAGGCTCCGGAGGTCACGATGGCCCTCATCTCCACCGAGGAGGAAGCCACGGAGGGAAGCGCAGCCGGACCGATGCCCGCCGCCGCGGAGGAGTAGCCTCCGCCAGACCGACATTTCGCCCAGGAGAGGAACAGGATGCAGATCACAGCGGAGATGGTACGCGAACTGCGCGAAAAGACCGGCGCGGGGATGATGGATTGCAAGAAGGCCCTCACCGAATCGGGGGGGGACATGGAGACCGCGGTGGACGTGCTGCGCAAGAAAGGCCTGGCCGCCGCCGCGAAGAAGGCGTCGAGGATCGCGTCGGAAGGGGTCGTGGCGGCCCATGTCGCCCCGGGATCCGCGGCGCTCGTCGAGGTGAACTGCGAGACCGACTTCGTGGCCAAGACCGATGATTTCCGGGAATTCGTGCGGACGGTGGCCGCCGCGGTGAACGAGAAGGGCCCGAAGGACGTCGAGGAGGCGCTGCTCCTCCCCGGGCAAGGGGGGGTCCCCCTGGGCGAGGTGGTGAACGAGAAGGTGGCGAAGATCGGGGAGAAGATCTCGTTCCGCCGCTTCGTGCGGTTCACCCTGCCGGCGGAAACCAAGGGAGTGGTGGTCCCCTACATCCACGCGGGAGGAAAGATCGGAGTTCTCGTGGAACTCCTCGGCGCGGGGCCGGACGACGCGGAGTTCGTGGCGCTTGCCAAGGACATGGCGATGCAGGTCGCTGCGGCGAACCCCCTGTACGTCTCGCGGCAGGAGGTCCCGGCGGCGACGATCGAACGGGAGAAGGCGATCTACCGCGAGCAGGCGCTCGCCGCGGGAAAGCCGGAGAAGATCCTGGACCGCATCGCCGAGGGGAAGCTCGAGAAGTACTACGGCGATTTCTGCCTCCTGGAGCAGGACTTCATCAAGGATCCCGACCGCAAGGTGAGGGACCTGCTGAAGGCAATGGCCGAGAAGCGGGGGGTCGACGTGCGGGTCTCCCGGTTCGCCCGGTTCCAGGTGGGCGAAGGGCTGGAAAAGCGGTCCGACGACCTGGCCTCCGAGGTCGCAAAACAGCTTGGGCAGGCGTAGGAGCGGCCCGTCCCGTCGAACCGCCGCCCCGAGAATAAGGTCCCCGGAGGGGCCGTGCAAAATCCGGTATACCGACGCATCCTGCTGAAGCTGTCGGGCGAGGCCCTGATGGGAAGGCAGGAGTACGGGATCGATGACAGGGTCCTTTCGACCCTCTCGGAGGAGATCCGGGAAGTGGCGTCCCTCGGGGTCCAGATCGCCCTCGTCGTCGGAGGCGGGAACATTTTCCGAGGGGTGCGCACCAGCCGGGAGTTCGGAATCGACCGCGCCTCCGCGGACTACATGGGGATGCTTGCCACCGTGATCAACAGCCTGGCGCTGCAGGAGAGA
>DASUAN010000244.1:0-3486 GCA_035763765.1 Candidatus Deferrimicrobiaceae bacterium | reverse complement strand
CAAAAAATCCGAGGATATCCGGGAGGCCTACCTGGGGATCTAAAGGGGCCACCCCTCCGATTCCGTCTACCCCACCATGTTCAGCCCCCCGTTCACGCTTAAGACCTGCCCGGTGATGTACGAGGCTTCGTCCGAGGCGAGGAACCGGACGGCCGACGCGATCTCCTCCGGCGTTCCCAGGCGACGGAAGGGGATCGCCCGCTTCATCGAGTCGATGATCCTCCGACCGTCCTCGCTTTCGAAATTCTCCGCGAGGAGCGGCGTGTCCGTCGGACCCGGGCAGACGCAGTTGACCCGGATCCCGTGTCGGGCGACCTCGCGGGCGATCGCCTTGGTGAACGCGATCACCCCTCCCTTGGCGGCGGAGTAGACCGCCTCCCCCGAGCTCCCGACGCGCCCCGCATCCGACGCGATGTTCACGATGGCCCCGCCCCCTTTCTCCGCGACCATCCCTTCGAGGGCAACCCGCGTCCCGTGGACGACGCCCATGAGGTTGATCCCGACGACCTTCTCCCAGTCCTCCGGGGTCGTGGAGAGAAAGGAAGCAATCCGGTCCCACCCCGCGTTGTTCACCCAGACGTCCACTCGGCCGAACTCCGCCCGGACCTTGTCTCCCGCCTCCCGCACCTTCGGGTAGGAGGCGACGTCGGCCGGGATGTGGAGAAGCCGGGAGCCGGACTTGTCCGCCTCCCCGGCCAACGAATCCGCCGAACCGCCCCGGATATCCAGAACGGCCACGTGTCCTCCCTCCCGGAGGAAACGAACCGCCACCGCAAGCCCGATCCCCCGCGACCCTCCCGTCACCACCGCCACCTTTCTCCTCATGGGCTTTCTCCCCTCTTCAATCCGCGCCGTTCGACCGTCCCCCGGGAGGAAACAGCCTAACATTGACTTTTCCGGATGGCTATACTACCGTCGACCCCATGCGGCGGACGCTTTCCCTCCTCGCCACCCTCCTGTCCGCGTCCCTTCTCGTCTTCTCCTGTTCCGAAAAATTATCCAAGCAGACGGGGCTGACCGACCAGGACCTGTTCTCCCGCGGGCAGCAGATGCTCGCCAAGAAAAGTTACGGCAACGCGATCGAGCATTTCCAGGTCCTCCTCGAACGGTTCCCCACCTCCCCCCTGGCGCCGAGGGCGCAGCTTTCCCTCGCGGACGCCCGAAAGGAAAACGGGGACCACGTGGAGGCGGAAGTCGCCTATGACGATTTTCTCCGCCTGTACCCGGCGAGCGACAACGTCCCGTACGCCCTGTTCCAGAAGGGGGAGCTCCTTTCGGCCCAGGTGGGGAAACCCAACCGGGACCAGACGAAAACCTACGAGGCGATCCGGACCTACAAGATCCTCCTCGAAAAACAGCCCTCCGGACCGGTTGCGGACAAGGCCGCCCAACGCATCGCGAAGCTTAGGAACCGCCTGGCGGAGCACGAGGCCGCCGTGGTCACCCATTACCTCGCCCGCAAGAAGTACGACAGCGCGGAAGCCAGGGCGAAGAGGGCAATCGCGGACTATTCCGACACGGCCGGTCTTCCGTCCCTGATGTCCCTCCTCGCGGAAGCGCTGGAGAAGGAGGGGAAGAAGGAGGAGGCCGCCGAGGTCCGGAAAAGTCTCCGGGAGAAATTCCCCGGGGCGGGAGCGAAGAGGCGATGAAAAGCGACCTGACGACCCTCATCACGATCGGGAAGCGCGCCTTCGAGGAAAAGGATTTCCAGCGTGCGGAAAACCTTTTGCGCGAGGCCATGTCGGGGGGGGCGAACTACTCCGACATCCACCACATGCTGGGGCTCATCTATCACCACTGGGGAAAGTTCGAGGAGGCGGTGCGGGAGTTCGAAATCAGCCTTTCCCGGAACCCCGAATACGCCGAAGCGCTGACGTCGCTGGCGATCACGCTGAATGAACTGGGGAGGTACGAGGAGGCGAAGGACGCCCACCAGAGGGCCGCCCGTTCGCTGTTGAAGCCCGGGAGGACGACCTCGGGAAGCCCGTTCGCCAGCAAGATCGCGAACCTGCACGCGGAATTGGGGGAACTTTACCTCGCCCTTGGAAACACGGAGGAAGCGGTTGCCGAATACCGGAAGGCGCTTCAAATCGCTCCCCGCTTCCCCGATCTCCGGGTACGGCTGGCCATCGCGCTGCGGGAGGCAGGACGGCTCGAGGAGGGACTTGCCGAGCTGGACCGGGCGATGGACGACCGGCCGGAGCTCGTTTCGGCTCTCGCCCAGCAGGGCGTACTCCTCTACCTGTTGGGAAGGAAGGGGGAAGCCCGCAGGGCGTGGGAGAACGCCCTCTTCCAGGACCCGCAGAACCGATTGGTCCAGCTGTACCTGAACACCCTCGATCGGGACGCCGGATCCGGTTAGGAACGCCTTTCGGCCAACCACGGGGAGAGCGACGACACCGCGGAGGAAAACCCTTCGACTTTCGACCCTCCCGCCTGCGCCATGTCCCGCCGTCCTCCTCCTCCGCCCCCCACGAACCGGGCCGCGTTCCTGACGATGTCGGTGGCGGAATAATCGGACGTCAGGTCCGGGGTGACCCCCGCAACCAGGTGACAGCGTCCCTCCTCCACGGTGCCCAGCAAGAGCAGGCCGCTTTTGAGCCTCCCCTTGACCGCGTCCGCCAGTTCGCGCAATGCGGCGGGGTCCATCGGCTCCACCTCGGCCTCCACCACGCGGAGGCCCCTCACCTCCTTGGTCTTCCCGAGCACCTCCCCCACGAGGTCCCGGGCCGCCCTTCGCCTCGCCTCCTGGAGGTCCTTCTCCAGCGCCCTGACCTGGGCCAGGAGCTTGCGTACCCGATCGGCGGCATCGGCGGGAGCAACCTTGAGGTCCTGGGCGACCTGGTGGATTCGGTCGGCCTCCTCCCGAAGGTGGCGAAAGGCCTCCGGGCCGGTCAGCGCCTCGATCCGGCGGACGCCGGCGGCCAGCGCTCCTTCCGCTACGATGCGGCAGAGGCCGATCTCGCCGGTGCGCCGGACGTGGGTCCCGCCGCACAGCTCCCGGCTCACGCCGGGTACGGTCACCATCCGGACCACGTCGGCGTACTTCTCCCCGAAAAACGCCATGGCCCCTTTCTCGATCGCCTCTTCGTACGGTAGGTGCTCCCAGGAGACCGCCCGGTCGGAGAACACGGCCTCGTTGACGAAATCCTCCACCGCCCGCAGGGCGTCCGCCGGGACGGCCTCGAAGTGGGTGAAATCGAACCGAAGCTTGTCGGGACCGACGTAGGACCCGGCCTGCTTGATGTGCCCCCCCAAAACCTTGCGCAGCCCCGCCTGCAGGAGGTGGGTGGCCGTGTGATTGGCCTGGGTCTGCCTCCGGAGGGGAAGGTCCACTCTCAGGTAGACCGCCATCCCCTCGGTCACCTTCCCTTCGCTCACCTTCACGCGGTGGATGACCAGATCCGCCCCGGGCCGCCGCGTATCCCGGATCTCGAGGCGGAACCCGTCGCCCGTCCCCTCCCCCACGTCGCCGGCCTGCCCGCC
>DASUAN010000243.1:0-3556 GCA_035763765.1 Candidatus Deferrimicrobiaceae bacterium | reverse complement strand
GTCGCCGGCCCCGTGCCCGCCCTCTCCGTGGGCGTTCTCCCGGAGGAGGACCGGGCGCTCGGCAAACAGCGCGATCGCGCTGTTCACGACCACCCCCAGGAGGGGGAGCGCGGGCACGAGCCAGAGATATTGGAGGATCCCGCCTACCATTTCAGCACGCTCAGTTCCGTGATGTCGATCGTCTCCTTCAGGCGGTAGATCGCGATCAGGATCGCCAGCCCCACCGCGGCCTCGGCCGCCGCGACGGTCATGACCATGAAGGCGAACACCCCCCCCGTGACGTCGCCCAGGTACGACCCGATCGCGATGAAGGCGACGTTGACGGCGTTGAGCATGATCTCCACGCTCATGAGGATGATGAGCGCGTTCTTGCGCGCCACCACCCCCGTCACGCCGATCCCGAACAGGATCCCGGAGAGGAGCAGGTATGCCGACGGTTCCATCATGCCAACGGTCTCCGCTTGGGGTGCGCCTTCGTCCCGCGCACCGTCAGATCTTCTTCTTCGCCAGCGCGATCGCCCCGATCACGGCGGCCAGGAGCAGGACCGAGGTGACCTCGAAGGCGAGGAGGTAGTCGGTGAACAGCGCGCGTCCCACCGCCTCGACGGAGCCGGAGTCCGCGGCGGGCGTCCCGGCCAGCCCGAAGCGGCGGGCCACCAGGGCCCCCTCGAGGATGAGCAGTCCCGCGACGATGACCGCCAGAAAGCGCACCCCCGTCAGGCGCTCCACCGGCAGGCGGCTCTCGGGCACGTTGATCAGCATGATCACGAAGACGAACAGGACGACCACCGCGCCCGCGTAGACGATGACCTGGATCGCCGCGAGGAAGTGCGCCTGCCGCAGGACGAAGAGGGCCGCGACGGCGAAGAGCGTGAGGATCAGGTAGAGCGCCGAGGCCAGGGGATGCCGCCGCGTGACCACCATGATCGAGCCGCCCACCGCGATGGCGCCGAAGACGATGAAGAGGATCGGTTCCATGGGCCCCCTATTTCTCCATCAGCATGTCGATCGTGTAGATGAGCTTCTCCCGGGTGTGCTCCGGCGGCGTGAACCACCCGGTGTCCATCCGGATCGCGTCGCAGGGGCACGCCTCCACGCAATGCCCGCAGAAGACGCACCGGAGCATGTCGATGTCGAACCGCACCGGGTACTTCTCGACCGCCGGGTCGGGGGACTCCCCCGCGACGATGGTGATGCACACCGCGGGGCACGCCGTGGCGCAGCAGTAGCACGCCACGCACCGGGGCGTCCCGTCGGGCCGCTTCATCAGCCGGTGCAGGCCGCGGAACCGGGGGGGCATCTCCCTGCGGACCTCGGGATACTCGATCGTGGCGATGTTCTCCTGCCGGAAGATGTTCCGGACGAGGTGCCCCATCGTCACCCCGAGCCCCCGCAGGATCTCCAGGAGGTAGAGGGTCTCCCCCCCGGACATCTTCCGGGGCCGCGCGACCTTTTTCACTCCGATCGCCATCGTCTCCTCACGCTCCTCCGCCGATCAGGAGCAGGACAAGCCCCGTCACGAAGATATTGGCCAGGGACAGGGGCAAGAGCACCTTCCACCCCAGGCGCATCACCTGGTCGTACCGGAACCGGGGGATCGTCCACCGGACCCAGATGAAGAGCCATGCGAAGAAGAGCAGCTTTCCCAGGAACGCCCCGATCCGCAGGAGGAGCACGAGGGGACCGGGGAGCCCGAGGGCCGCCCCTCCGGGGAGCACGAAGCCGGAGTCGGCGAGGTAGGGGAACTGCCAGCCGCCGAAGAACAGCGTCGCGATCAGGGCGGAGCCGACCACCATGTGGATGTACTCGGCCATGAAGAAGATCGAGAACTTGAAGGAGCCGTACTCCGTGTGGAACCCCGCGACGATCTCCGACTCCCCCTCCGGGAGGTCGAAGGGGGTCCGGTTCGCCTCCGCGTAGACCGCCACGAGGAAGAGGAGGAATCCGAGCGGCTGCACGAAGACGCCCCACTTCGGCACGATCCCCCACAGGAGCGTCCCCTGGGAGGCCACGATCTCCGAGAGGCGGACCGACCGGAAGACCATGACCAGGCCGATGATGGAGAGCCCGAGGGAGACCTCGTAGGAGATCATCTGCGCCGAGGAGCGCAGTCCCCCCAGGAGGGGATACTTGCTGTTGGAGGCCCACCCCGCCAGGATCACGCCGTAGACCGCCAGCCCGGAGATGGCGAAGATGTAGAGGATCCCCACGTTCAGGTCCGCCACCTGCAGGGCGACCTCGCGCCCCGCGATCACGACCGGCGGCCCGACGGGGATGACGGCGAAGGTCATCAGCGCCGGGGCCAGGGCGAACATCGGGGCCATCTGGTAGAAGAGCCGGTGGGCGCCGTCGGGGATGAAGTCTTCCTTGAACAGAAGCTTGAGCGCGTCGGCAAGGGGGTGGAACAGGCCCCCGAGGGTCAGCCCCAGGATCTTCGCCCGGTTGGGACCGCGCCGGTCCTGGATGTAGGCCGCGCCCTTGCGCTCCGCCCACACGAGGATCGGGACGAGGGAGAGGGTGAAGGCGAGCATCACCGCCACCCGCACCACGGAGACCACGAGGTCGAACAGCCCGCTCATCCTTTCCCTCCCGCGATCTGCCCCAATTCCCCGAGGGACTCGTAGCTCATCCCGGCGAAGGGGGCCTCGGACCGCGCGATCGCCCGGAACACCGACGCCTCCCCGGCGAACGTCCACCCCGCGCCGAGGCGGTTCGCCAGCCCGACGAGGATCTCGATGCCGCCGCGTGCATTCCCCCGGGGGGGGAACCCCATCCAGAACCGCTGGACGCGCCCCGCGTGGTTGGTGAACGTCCCCCCGCGCTCGACGAACGACGCGGACGGCAGAACGGCGTGCGCCGCGAGGGAGACGGCCCCCTCGTTCGTCCCGACCTGGGCGACGAAGGGCACGCGGGAAAGAAGCTCCGCGGTCCTCTCCCCGGGGAAGTCGGCGAGCTCGTTGCCGAAGACGAGCAGGGCCTTTACCTCCCCCCCCTCGATCTTCCGGACGATGTCGTCGAACTTCTCCTCGGAGATCCCCAGGAGCTGCGCCCCGCGGGTGTTGGGGTTCTTGTCCGCCTTGATGAGGAAGTCGTCCGAGAGCCCGTTCCCCGAAGAGCGCGGGGAGAACCCGACGTTCGGCGTGCGCAGGACCTCCTCCGCCAGCTTCCGCGCGAGGTAGAGCTCCTCGTTGGAGAACGCGGGCGAGGCGATGACGGCGACCGACGCGGCGCCGTGCGCTTCGACCGTCTCCCAGAGCCGGAACGCGGCAAAGGACAGGGCCGCCTCCCACGCCTCCGCCTTGAGACCCCCGTTCTCCCGGACCACGGGGGTGAGGAGCCTTGCCTCGTTCGCCTTCTTGTACTCGAGCCTTCCGGGATCGCACATCCAGGTCCGGTTGACGTCGTCGTTCCGCCGGGGCATGAGGCGGTAGACGATGTCCTCCTTGAAGTGCGCCTCCACGTTGCAGCCGTTGGCGCATCCCGGGCAGATCGACCGGGTGCCCCGCAGGAACCAGACCCGGCACTTGAACCGGAAATCCTTGCTGGTCAGCGCCCC
>DASUAN010000242.1:0-2398 GCA_035763765.1 Candidatus Deferrimicrobiaceae bacterium | reverse complement strand
TAGGCGGTCGGGGTGTTCGGGTCGATCATCCTCCGGTAGGTGAAGAGCACATCCTCCGAGGTGAGCGGGGCGCCGTCCTGCCACTTCACCTCCTTCCGCAGCCGGAAGACGATCCGCTTCCCGTCGGGCGAGACCTCCCAGGATTCGGCCAGCTCCCCCTCGAGCTGGAGATTTCGGTCGTACCGGACCAGCCCGTCGAAGACATGGTTCGCCGCGGCATGCGAGGCGGAGTCGGAGGTGACGGCCGAGAGGAAGCCGCTCACGTCCCCGATGCTTCCCTCGACGATGGCGTCCCCGTAGGCGGGAGGACCCGCGGTCGCCGGGGGAACCGCTCCCCCCTTCGGCTCCTTCTTCTCCCCCGAGCACCCTGCCAGGAAGACCAGTGCGAACAGAAGCGCGAACAGCTTGCTGCGGCTCATTCCGCATCCCTCCGCAGGAGGATCCGGGTCCCCGGGATCTCCACGTCCACCCTGCCGGGCGGCGCGGAGGACTCCCGGCCCGGGTAGATCACCGTGATCCGGGTGCCGGAGACGCCGTATTCGGCGCGGGCCAGGTGCCGCCGTCCCGCGTCGGAATAGAGGGTCTGGCGCCCGTCCCGGTATGCCCATCCCCCGTCCGCCGTCCTCCCGGCCTCCCCTTCCTGCACCGGGTACCCCGGGGCGCCGGCCAGGATCCGCCCGAGGGATACCGGCCCCGCGAGAATGGGCGGCAGGTTTTCCGGGGGGAACTCCCCCGCGGCGGGGCCGCGACGAACGGTCACGCGCTCCCCGTCGTTCGTAAGGAACAGCACGGCGCGCCCCATGGGGTCGTAGAACCCGACCGTCTCCTCCGCCGGACCCCGCGAGCGCACCCCGGCGACGAACGGCAGGACCCGGCCCGAAACTTCCGCCGTCCCCGAAAACGACGCCACGATCGGGTAGGGGATGCCGGAGGCCCCCGCGAAGAGGGCGGCCGCCTTTCCGACCTCCTCCCCCGCGAGCCGGTACCGGAAGGGGGAGCAGCCGGCCAGCGCGGCGGCGCAGAGCAAAGCCATCAGGAGCTGCGCCCCCGCTGCTCCCGGTCCGCTCCGGCCGGGCGACCTCCTTCCGGGGTCGGGCAGGGGAAGAAGCGCCACCCGCGTCACTTCGGGTCGGGGTCGCCCTTGCGGACCTGGTCCAGCTTCCTGCGGATCTCCTCGGGCTTCTCGTGCCCTTTCGCGATCGATTTTTCGAAATAGGGGGCCGCCTCCTCGTGCTTCCCTTCCTGCGCCAGGATGTCCCCCATGTGCTCGAGGATGATCGGGTCGTCCGGGATGAGCGACAGCGCCCTCCGGATCTCCCGCTCCGCCCGGGCAAGGTCCCCCTTCCGGTAGTAGACCCAGGCGAGGCTGTCGACGAAGTATCCGTCGTCGGGGCGCAGCTCCAGGGCCCGCACGATCAGCCGCTCGGCCTCGTCCAGCTCCATGTTCCGGTCGGCGTAGGTGTACCCGAGGTAGTTCATCGCCGTGGCATGCTTCGGGTCGAGTGCGATCGCCCGCCGCATCGACTCGATCACCTTCTCCAGATTCCCGAGCTTGTCGTAGACGACCCCCAGGGAGAAGAAGACCCTCGCGTTGTCCGGAGCCTTCCCCGCCGCCTCTTCCAGAACCGCGAGCGCCTCCTTGTAGCGCTTCGCCTCCTCGTACTCGGTGGCCAGAAAGACCATGAGGTCGACGTCGTCCGGGAACTTCTCCCGGAGTTCCTGCGTCAGCCGGATCGCCTCGTCGAGCTTCTTCCGCTTCCCGAGCGACATCGCCAGGTAGATCATCGCCTCCCGGTAGACGGGCGAGGAATCGGGGATCGCGCGGAACTCCGCCTCCGCCTCCGGGAAGAGCCCCTTTTCCAGGTAGGCGGTGGCCAGGAAGTAGCGAACCTGCGCGTTTTCCGGCTGGGCGGCCAGGACGAACCGGAACTCGTTGATCGCATCGTCGAACCGGTCCTGGTCGAGGTAGAGAAGCCCCAGCTTCGCGCGGATGTCGAGGTTCCCGTCGGAGAACTTCTTGAGTTCCTCGTACTGGTCGACCGCCTGGTCGAGCTTCTTCTCCAGGATCAGCACCCGGCCCAGCCGTTCCCGCACGAAGGGGTTCGCCGGGTTGTTCTCCAGCGCCTTCCGGTACCGCTGTTCCGCCTCGGCGTGCTTCCCCATCATCTCCAGCACCCCCCCGGAGTCGATCAGGGCCCCGTCGAAATGGGGATGGAGGGAAAGCGCCTTGTCGAAATCGGCCAGCGCCTCCTCGAATTTCTTCTGGGCCGCCTGCAGCCGCCCGCGGTAGTAGTAGGCGAAGTAGGACCCGGTGTTCCGGGAGGCCAGCGTGGTGAGGATCTCCTCCGCCTTCGCGAAATCCCCCCGCTCCGCGTAGAGCGTGGAGAGGTGAAGGTAG
>DASUAN010000241.1:0-3507 GCA_035763765.1 Candidatus Deferrimicrobiaceae bacterium | reverse complement strand
CACGGCGTTGCCCGTCCCGATCGTGAGGGCTTCCTTCAAGCCCCCGGCGACCTGGCTATCGTCGGGTCCCGATTTCGGCGCAACAACCCCGACCCCTTTCTTGAGGTCGTCGAAGAGTCCTGCGTGGGAAGAAAGCGCGATCAGTGCGAAACAGAAAACTGTCAGGAAAGCGGCCCGTCTCATCATGTCACCTCCGGGAGATGTCGGTTGTAGGTCGGGTTGAACGATTACGGTTAGACAGGCCTGCCCCCTGATTATTCATCCGTCCCCGAACAATCCTTCCTGCTGGGAGGCGCGCTTTGGGGGAGGGAGCCCCAAGTGGCGGTAGGCGGCGGGCGTAGCCACCCTTCCCCGCGGGGTGCGCTTCAGAAACCCCTGCTGGATGAGGAACGGCTCGTACACGTCCTCGATCGTGTCCCGTTCCTCGCTCACCGAGGCCGAAATCGTCTCGACGCCGACGGGCCCGCCGTGGAACTTCTCGAGGATGACCCGTAGAATCTTCCGGTCCATCACGTCGAGCCCCTCCCGGTCCACCTCCATCTTGAGGAGGGCGTGGTCGGCGAGCTTCTGATGGATCTTCCCGTCCCCGCTCACCTGGGCGAAATCGCGCACGCGCTTGAGGAGCCGGATGGCCACTCGGGGAGTTCCCCGGGACCGGCGGGCGATCTCGCGCGAGCCGTCGCCGTCGATGGGAATCGAGAGGGACTTCGAGGACCGGCGGATCACCTCCTCGAGTTCCGCGGCGGAGTAATATTCCATCCGAAAGGAGACGCCGAACCGATCCCGCAGGGGGGAGGTCAAGAGACCGGTACGGGTCGTGGCCCCCACCAGGGTAAACCGGGGCAGGGAAAGACGAAGCGACTTCGCCGACGGCCCCTGGCCGAGGATGATGTCGAGTGCGAAATCCTCCATGGCCGAGTAGAGCAACTCCTCCACGACGCGGCTCAAGCGATGGATCTCGTCGATGAAGAGGACGTCTCCCGGTTCGAGCGCCGTGAGAATCGCGGCGATATCCCCCTTTCGCTCCACCGCGGGACCGGAAGTGGTACGGATCCCCACCCCCATCTCGTTGGCGATGATGTGCGCGAGCGTCGTCTTCCCCAGGCCCGGAGGGCCGGAAAGGAGCACGTGGTCAAGCGGCTCGCCCCGGCTCTTCGCTGCCTCCATGAACGTCCTCAGATTGGATACGATCGGCTCCTGGCCGATGAAATCGGCGAGGAATTTCGGCCGCAGGGAAAGATCGAACGCCCCTTCCTGCCCCCCCACCTTCGGATCCACGATGCGTCCGTCCAATTCCCCTCCTCTTAAGGAAAGCCTTTCATCCCCTTCGCGGCGCGGAAAGGCGCCTCAGCGCACCCCGGATGAGGACCTCCGCGGGCACGTCCGCGCCGGCCTCCTTACGGAGGCTGGCCACGGCAACCTGCGCCTCGCCCCGTGAGAATCCCAGTGCGATGAGGGCTTCTGCGGCCTCGGCCTCGGGAGTGGAAGCCCCCGCATCCTCCCCCGCGGGAACGGGGGTATGCTCGACCGTCACTTTCTTCAGCCGGTCCGGCAATTCATGGGCGATCCGCTGCGCCAGCTTCTTCCCGATGCCGGGCACACGGGTAAAGGGCACCGCATCCTCCCGGGCACAGGCGGATAGTACGCCCGCGACTCCCATGACCGAGACGATGGCCACGGCGGATTTCGGTCCGACCCCGCTCACCCCGATAGTCGCGAGGAAGACCTCCCGTTCCGTTTCGGAGGAAAATCCATAGATGTCTCCCCCTCCTTCCCGCATGTGCAGGAAGGTGCGCAACAGGCACGATTCGCCCTCGGGAGGAAGGTCGGCACGCGTCACCGAAGAGACATGAACGCGGAACCCCACCCCCGCGCACTCCACCACGACGAAATCTTTTCCGCCGCCGGCCAGGCGTCCGCGCAGATGGTCGATCATGGTTTCCCATGATACCACGGGACGATTTCCGAGCCATACCGGGGTCTGCGCGAGGCGCAGTATTCAACGATCCGTTTTTCCGGGAGTCTCGTCTCCGCCGCAGACCGGGAAGGAAGGGGAAGGTCGGGTCACCGCCCGACAGAAGGCGATCGCAAGGGCGTCGGTGGCATCAATGGGGACGGGCTTCCGGATGCCGAGCAGCCGGCACACCATCCCGCCGACCTGCTCCTTGGGGGCGGCGCCAAAGCCGGTGGCTGCCTGCTTGATTTCCCTTGCACTGTACTCATGGACAGGAAGCCCGTGGGTCCGGCAGGTGACGATGACCGCACCTCGGACCTGGCCGAGCTTGAGGGCAGACGCGACGTTCTTGGCGAGAAAGACGCTTTCCACGACGGCCTCCGTGGGCCGGTGGAGTCGGATCACCTCGTTCAGCTCTTCGGTAACCTTGTGGAGACGGTCGGGAAAGGAATCCGTCGAATCGGTGCGGATGACGCCCCAGGTTACCGGGGAGAGGTCCCTGCCACGAACGTCGATCATTCCGTAGCCGGTCCGCCGGGAACCCGGGTCGATCCCGAGGATGCGTCGGCTCACCCTCCGAACGCCTCCATCGCCTCGTCCGAGATGTCGAAGTTCGCCCAGACGTTCTGGACGTCGTCGGACTCCTCCAGGGCATTCATGAGCCGAAGCATCTGGTCGGCCGCCTTCCCCTCGAGGTGGACCGTGGATTGCGGGAGCATCGCCACTTCGGCGGTGTTGATCTTCACTCCCTTCTCCTCCAACCCCCTCTTCAGGTCGTCGAGGTCTTCCGGTCCGCATCGGACCTCGTACTCATGCGCCTCCGGATCGCTTACCACATCCTCCGCCCCCAGTTCGATCGCAAGCTCGATCAGCTTCTCCTCCGGGACCGCCCCTTTCGGTACGGTGACCGACCCCTTTTTCGTGAACATCCAGCTGACGCACCCCGTTTCTCCGAGGTTGCCGTTATGCTTGGAGAAGATGTGCCGGACATCCGCCACGGTCCGGTTCTTATTGTCGGTGAGGACCTTCACGAGGACGGCCACTCCGTGGGGCCCGTATCCCTCATACAGCAGCTCTTCGTACGATATCCCTTCGAGTTCCCCCGTCCCTTTCTTGATCGCCCGCGCGATGTTGTCGTTGGGCATGTTCACCGCGCGAGCGGCGAGAACCGCCTGGCGAAGCCGGGAATTCCCGTCCGGGTCCCCGCCGCCGATCTTCGCCGCGGTGATGAGCTCCCGGGTGATCTTGGTGAAGATCTTCCCCCGCTGGGCGTCGGCTTTTCCCTTCCGGTGCTTGATCGAGCTCCATTTGTTGTGTCCGGACATAACGTCACTCCCTCTCGGCGGCGGGACGGTCCTTTCGGTCGCCTTCAGGATCGTCCCGAAAAAAAAGCCCATGCTCCGTCTCCGGTGCAAGGGCTCTGGGAAGGATAATTCGGCGGCGACCTACTCTCCCACGGGGGTAACCCCGCAGTACCATCGGCGCTGGAGAGCTTAACTTCCGTGTTCGGGATGGGAACGGGTGTTTCCTCTCCGCCATCGCCACCGAAAGAA
>DASUAN010000240.1:0-3152 GCA_035763765.1 Candidatus Deferrimicrobiaceae bacterium | reverse complement strand
CCCGCGAGCCCGTGCGCGGAAAGACCGCATATCCCTGTTCTTCCAGGTGACGGGTCAGCGCGTCGAGCCGTTCACGTGACGCTCTCCTACTTCCCCTTTCGCAGCACCCGCCTGTCGCCCACGCGCAGGGTGACCTTGGAGAGGTCGAAGTGCTCCAGGAGCGGGATGACGTACTTGCGGGAGATCCCGCCGGCCAGATCCTTGAACTCCGGGACGGTGATCTCCCCCTTCTTCTCGAGTAATGCGACGAGCTTCTCCTTCAGGCCGCCGATCGCGCCCGGGTCAAAGTGTAGGTCCTTGATTCTCACTACCGTTCCGCCCTTTACGAGCGCATCGAGCGTCTTCTCGAACTCCTTTTTGTCCCCGGGGCGCAGGGCATCGGCGAGCTCCGTTTTCGACATGGCGGCCAGGCCCGTTTCGCGGATCTTCCCCGCGATCGCCCTGGCAAGCGGGGACGAAAGCTCCACCGAGCGCGGCCTCTTCGCGGGAAGGAAGTGGATCTCCCCCGCCACCCCCGCCTCCGGACGGGCGGCGAGAGAGAGCGACGCGAGCTCCGGGTCGGTCCCGCCGGAGATCTGGGCGGCGATCTCCTCCCGCGGGAACCCCTCCCGGTCCGGGAAGCGTTCGTGCAGCGACGCAAGCGCCCGGACGCACTCCTTCCCCGTCTCCTCCACCACATTGCTGTGCCAGTAGCGGTTTCCCGCGGCGCTGGCCCGGATCCGCCCCGAAGAGACGAGACGCCCGATCTGGTCCTGCGCCGCGGAAAGGGCTACCCCCGCAATGACGGCGGCCTCCTTTGCGCCGAGCCCCTTCCTCCCGGCCTCCTCCACGGCGGCAAGGAGACGGACCGAAAGCTCGGGGGAGGCCAGGTCGACCAGCGCCTGCGGAACTCCTTTCCCCATCCCCCTGCGGCGGGGGGGTAGGGATTGAGGACCCGTCCCCCGCCGATGGTGTACCCGAAGTTCTCGAGGGGGGAGAAGCCGCGCAGGATGAACCGGTCCCCCCCCATGAGGACGACCTCCTCGTCGAGGTCGATCCGCGCGTACGCCGTGCCGCCGGGGGGGACCTCCGCGGCGCCGCGCAGCAGGACCTTCGCAAGCGAAGAGGAAGTTCCGGCATGGAACGAGACCCGCGCGCGGTTCTTCAGCGGCCGGGCGGCCAGCGGGACGTATTCGAGGAAGGCGTCGGCTTCCTTCGTCGGGGCGAAGATCCCCGGGTGGCAGAGCACCGACCCGCGGGGGACGCTCTCCTGCTCCACCCCCTGCAGGTTCACCGCGGTGCGCGTTCCCGCCGAGGAGGAGTCCGCCTGTCCCCCGTGGACCTGCAGCCCCCGGACGCGGGCGACCGGGCCTGCGGGCAGCACCTGGACCTCCTCCCCCGTCCGGACGGTTCCCCCCGTGATCGTGCCGGTCACCACCGTCCCGAACCCCTTCATGGAGAAGGACCGGTCGACGGGGAGCCGGAAGAAGAGCCCCCGGTCCTTCCCCTGCGCGCGCGACGCGATGGCGTCGAGCGCCCCGACGAGCGCCGGAAGCCCCTCCCCCGTCACCGCGGAGACCCGCACGATCGGTGCGTCGCCCAAGAAGGTACCGTGGACGAAGTTGCGCACCTCCTCCTCCTGGAGGGCGGCCCAGTCGGCGTCCACCTTGTCGCACTTGGTCAGCGCGACGAGCCCGTCCCGGACGGCCAGGAGGCGGCAGATGTCGAGGTGCTCGCGCGTCTGGGGCATCACCCCCTCGTCGGCGGCGACGACCAGCATCACGATGTCGATGCCGGCGGCGCCGGCCACCATCGTCCGGACGAACTTCTCGTGGCCGGGGACGTCGATGATCCCCGCGAGGGTCCCGGAGGGGAGGAGGAGGTGGGCGAACCCGAGTTCGATCGTGATCCCCCGCTCCTTCTCCTCCTTGAGCCGGTCCGGGTCGATCCCGGTGAGCGCGCGCACGAGGGCGCTTTTCCCGTGGTCGATGTGGCCGGCGGTCCCGACGATCACCTTTTTCGACATACGCCTATCTTACCGGATCCGGGGGATAGTGGTACCGTATGGCAAAAGGGGGGAGGACGAAAGGGGGGGCGATGGATTCCCCGCACAGGATCCCGATCGAGGACCGGATCGACCTGCACGCCTTCTCCCCGAAGGAGGTCGTCTCCGTGGTGGAGGAGTATCTCGAGGAGGCGGCAAGACGGGGACTCCGGCAGGTCCGGATCATCCACGGCCGGGGAACGGGCACGCAGAGGCGCATGGTCCGCCAGGCCCTTTTGCGCCACCCGCGGGTGGAGTCGTTCGGGGACGCGCCGCCCGAGGCCGGCGGGTGGGGAGCCACCCTTGTGCTGCTGCGCGTTCCTTAGGGAGCGCTCTACTTCCGGAGGGTGATCTCGATCCGGTCGACGGACTTGACGACGTTGCGGTCCTTCTTCACGACCGGATCGCCTTCGAGCGATTTTTTCACGAAGGCAAGCGCCGTCGCGTGAAGCGGGGACGCCGGCTTGTCGGGGAGCCGGTAGTCGATCCACAGCCCGTCCTTCTTCGAATCGACCAGGCCGGCCTCGGAAAGCGTTTTCAGGTGATGCGACACGTTGGGCTGCGACCCCTTGAGCACGTGCTGGATCTCGCAGACGCACAGGGGACGCGCCTCCAGCATCTTCAGGATGCGCAGACGCGTCTCGTCCGACAGGGCCTTGAACAGTTTGGTCGCGGTTTTCAAAAGGGTCCCCCCCCCCCGGATGGTAGGATAATATAATCGTTGTTGCCGGTCCCGGTCAAGCAGGTCGATAAAAAAACAGGGCGGACAAACCGCGAGGGAGGAGCATGGGGAAGGAAACCGAGGCGGGATCCCCCCGGGGGGAACGGAAGAAGGTCCTGTTCCTGTGCACCGGGAACGCCTGCCGCAGCCAGATGGCCGAGGGGTGGGCCCGGGCGCTGAAATCGGAAGAGTTCGAGGTCTTCTCCGCCGGCGTGTCGCCCTGCTACGTCCACCCGAAGGCGATCCAGGTGATGCAGGAGGCCGGGGTCGACATCTCGGGCCAATACTCCAAGCACGTGCAGGAGATGGACGGGATCCGGGTCGACTACATCGTGACGCTGTGCGACTACGCCGGCAAAGTGTGTCCCTACCACCCCGGCCTGGGGAAGAGGGTCCACCGGTCGTTCG
>DASUAN010000239.1:0-3185 GCA_035763765.1 Candidatus Deferrimicrobiaceae bacterium | reverse complement strand
CAAGCCAGCGCCATCACCGCCGCACAATACGAGAGCAGGTATCCGACCCCCCCCGAAATGAGCGCAAGGGAACGCGCCTCCTCGTAGACCACCTGGTTCTTCCAGTTGAAAACCTCCAGGTTGGGGAGAAGGTAAAACAGGAGACGGGAAACCCACTTCACCACCTCGGACTCGGCGCGGGCCCCGAAATACAGGAGATCCCGGGAAACATGACCGATGAGAAACATGGAGAGGGTGAAGATCGCGCTCAACACCGGGGTCGTTACGGTCGAAAACAGGGAGGCCAGGCAGGTAAGGAGGATCAATTCCATGTAAATTCCGGCGGAGGCGATCAAGATCCCGATCTCGGGTTCTCCTCCGTACCCGGCGTGGACCAGAAAAAGCGTCCCCGCCATGACGAGCGTCGTCATGGCAAGGGTACCGCTGAGGCCGATCATCTTGCCGGTGACGAACTCCCAGCGCGGAACGGGCCTCGAAAGGATCAGATAGACGGTTTTCCGCTCGACCTCGTTGCTGACCAGGGTGATCCCGATGAAGATCGCCATGATGACGCCGAAGATCTGGATGCAGGCCAGCCCGACATCGGCGATGATCCGCGTCAGTTCCCCCACGGAGAGGTCGGCCAGGAAGTAGGAAAGCCCGATGACCAGAAGGGCGAAGGCCAGGATCGCATAGAGGATCTTGTTCCGGATCGTCTCGCGGAAGGTGTTCGCCGCGATGAAAAAAATCCTATTCGCCACGGCCCCCGCCCCCGGATGCGCCGCGCATGCGCGACGGATCCCCGTTCTCGTGAGCCGCGACCTGTTCGACGTAGATGTCCTCCAGGCGTTTTTTCACCGGGACGCAGGATCGGAGAAGCGATCCCGACTCGCGGAATTTTTGGATCCAGCGGTCGGCATCCTCGAAATCCTTCGCCCGGATGACGATCGCGGCGCCCCGGATCTCGCCCCTCCCCTCTTGGGAAAAGTCGACCCGGGAAAGCCATTCTTGTGCGGGAACGGGAGAGAAGAGAAGCTCCACGTACCGGATCCCCTCTTTTCCCATCAACTCCTCCACCGTTCCTTCCGCGACCTTTCTCCCCTTGTGGAGCATGATGACGCGGTCACACAACGCCTCCACATCGGAAATGATGTGGGAACTGAAGAAGACCGTTTTCCCCGCCTCCTTCATTTCCCGGATCAGATTGCGAACCTCCATCCTCCCCAACGGGTCGAGTCCGGACATCGGTTCGTCGAGGATCACGAGCTCCGGGTCGTGCAACAGCGCCTGGGCCAGTCCCAGCCGCTGCATCATCCCCTTGGAATATTTGCGGATGGCCGTCTTCCCGGCATCGCCGATGCCCACCCGGGACAGGATCGCTCTCGACCGGTCCGCGATCTCCTCGCGAGGAACGCCGTTCAGATGTCCGCAAAGGGCGAGGAACTCTTCTCCGGTCAGGTATTCGTAAAAATACGGCTGTTCCGGCATGAATCCCATTTGCCGTCGGATTTCCGGGCGGCTCCAATCCCCCGATCCGAACAGCGAGACCGTCCCGGCATCGGGAAACCCGAGCCGGGTGATGATCTTGATCGTGGTCGTCTTCCCGGCGCCGTTGGGACCGAGAAAGCCGACGATCTCGTTCCGCCCGACGGAAAACGAGAGATCGGAGAGCACCGTGACACGACGGCGCCAGAACCCCGTCGGATAGGACTTGGAGATCCCCCGGACCTCGATCGCATGATCCGGGGATGTCATCGGGAACGAAACACCTTGAGCCGGCCGTGCATTTCGCTGCTGCGCACCGCTCCGTCCGGGGACAGCAGGTATCTCCCCCCGTGCGGCTCGGGAGGAATGGCTCGGACCACGCCGGCACGGACAAGATCGGCGAGATCCGCGGGGGCGGATCCGGTCTTTCTTTGATACTCGACGACGGCGCGCTCCAGCATCTGGAGGTCACGCTCCGCCGTCACGTCCAGGATTCGCTTCCGAAGGATCTGCTCGCGGGCGGGATCGGTCTCCTGGTCCAGCATCCCGGAAAGCAAGGCAAGCGCCGTATCCGGGTTCCTCCCTTCGACCAGCATCCGGGAAGCCAGGAGGGGAAGGTAGGGAGGGCTCCCGGGAATCCGGGAGGCCGCCTCCATGCTGATTCCCGCTTCCTGCGGGTCCCCGAGGGAAAAATATTGGATAAATGCCTGATAGAAAGGGAATCTCCAGTCCGAAGGATGGTTTTCCATCCCCAGTTGGAGGATCCTCACCGCCTCGAGGACATGATCCCGGGATTCCCCGAGAATCAACCCGCCGAGAAGATAAGGAACCTTGAATCTGGGGTCGAAGTTCACGACGGTCCGGATCTGAACGCTCAACCGGTCGAAATCGGCCCGGGTGAGCCTACGTGCCCCTGCGGTCTGCACGGCTCCCAGCCATGCCAGGTCCGCGATGAAATTCCGGAATCCGAAAGAGAGGAATGGATTCCGGCTCATTTCGTAGAGGAGGGTCGGGGGAGAATGATCTGCTTGAGTCCGGGCATCGCCCAGGGACGAATCCGGAAAACGATGCGCGGAGAAAGACGCCGAAATTGACAGAAGGACCAACGGCACGCCCCAAAGAAGGAGGGACGATCTCCTCGAAACGGTAGATGCCTCAGGACTCCTCATTTTCCGGCAGAAATGTACCACCGACTGCGGAGACCATGCAACGGGAAATGTTCTGAAAAGCCGTGCTATGAGAGTCGTCTTGGCAAAGGAAAAGGGGGGACCGACCGGCCCCCCCTGCACGTGATCCCAACGTTTGGTTCGATTTAATTATCTCGTGCTACGTCATCGTATTCGTTCGACAGAACGTTGTTGTCGTTGACGCTCCAGGAATCCAGTTCCGGCTCGTTGTCGATGTTGCCAAACGCGCCGGCAATGAAAGTGTTGTCGGAAACGGTCAGGGAGGAGGTGCCGTTCCAGGCCCCGCCTGAAGAACCTGTGATGTAAAGGCCCCCTTCCCCAGACCCCCCGGGCCCCGGATACCCGCCGGCCGCATCCCGGATCCCGCCGTCCGACCCGAGACTGTACGAATATCTCGCGTCTCCCACCGGGGTCCAGTTGATTCGGTCGAAGGTATTATAGGTGCTGAACTCCCCGTAATACCCCGTCTGTGCCGTGTAGATGGCCTTCAAATTGGTTTTTGCTTCGGACTGCTTCGACTTTGCCTGGAACTTC
>DASUAN010000238.1:0-3443 GCA_035763765.1 Candidatus Deferrimicrobiaceae bacterium | reverse complement strand
AGACGGTCCTCCGCACGATCGAGCGCTCCCGGATCACCCACGTCCTGTTCACATCCGCGATGATGGCCCAGATTCTGGACCTCCCCTCCGCAGACCGCTTCAACCTCGCCACGCTCCGCAAAATCATCTACCGAGGGAATTCCCTCCCCCTCAACCTGGTCAAGCGCGCCATCCGGTTCTTCGGCTGCGGCATGGTCCAGTCGTACGGCCTGGTCGAGTCTTCCGGGGTGCTCACCTTCCTCCATCCGGAGGACCATTCCCTGGACGAGAGCGCCCCCTACATGCGCCGGCTGATGTCGGCGGGGAAGGAAGCGATCGGAGTCGAGATCCGCGTAGTGGACGAACAGGGATCGGAGATCCCGTGCGGTCAGGTGGGCGAGGTGGTCGCCCGCGGGAAGAACATCTTCGCGGGATATTACCGGGACCCCGAATCCACTGCGGAGGTCCTCCGGAGCGGATGGCTGCATACGGGGGACATGGCGTCGATCGACGAAGAGGGGTACCTCTACCTCCTGGACCGGAAGTACGACACGATCACGGTCGGGGGGATCCCGGTCTACCCCGCCGAGATCGAAAAGATCATCGCGGAGCACTTCGCCGTGGCGGAGGTCGCGGTTTTCCCCCGCCCCGACCGCGCGTTGGGGGAGATCCCGGTGGCCGTGGTGGCGCTCAAGAAAGGCGAGAAAGGGGACGCGGACTCCCTCCTCGGCTACTGCCGGAGGAACATGGCCCCTTTCAAGGTTCCCCGGGCGTTCGAGTTCGTTCCCTCCCTCCCGAAAAACAGCGCGGGGAAGGTGCTGAAGGCGAAACTGAAGGAGAAGCTGGTCCGGGGGAAGCTCACTCGCTGAACACCTCGGCCGTGAAGGAGAAGAGTTCCGCGTCTTTCTTCCATGCGTCCGGGGGCAGACCCGCCTTCACGCAGACCTGGGAAAGAAGCGTTTGACGGTCCCATCCCTGCTCGACGGCCACCTGGGGCAGGAGGAGGCCCCGGTTCGCTCCTTTGGAGATCATCAGCCCGTGAACGCCGACCCGGACATCCTCCGGCCGCATCGGCAACAAGGGGGTCAGGACGGAGATCTCGATCCGAAGGTCGCCCACCTCTTCCGGCGTGACCCGGGGGAAACGGGGGTCCTCGGTCGCCGCGGCGACCGCGCATTCCTGGACGATGCGATACAGCGGGGAGTGCGGTTCGGTGTACCCGATGCAGCCCCGCAGGCGGCTGCCGCTCCGGAACGTGACGAACGCCGCCCCCGGGGCGGAAAGTTTCGGGTGGACCGGGGCCTCCTCGGGCATCCGCCCCTCGACCACGTAGGCCACCGTGGCGCGGCGCGCGATCCGGAGCAATTCCTCCCGCTCTCCGGGGGTGAGATAGACGTTTCGTCTCCCGTTCGCTTCTTCCATGCTCCTCCTCATCTCCAAGCCGTACTTCGCCCCTGCCAAACCTGCCGGACTCCGCGAAGATTCCCTGCCGCGGTGGCGAGCACCGCGGATCAGACGTTGAAGCGCACGTGCAGGATGTCCCCGTCCTGGACGACGTACTCCTTCCCCTCGAGCCGCAATTTCCCTTCGGTTTTCGCCTTGGCCATCGAGCCGCAGCGGAAGAACTCCTCGCACGGGATCACCTCGGCCCGGATGAACCCCTTTTCCATGTCGGAGTGGATCTTTCCCGCCGCCTGGACGGCCACGGTCCCCCGGCGGACGTTCCACGCCCGAACCTCGTCCCCGTCCACCGTCATGAAGCAGAGGTAATCCAACGATTCGAACGCGCTTCGGATGAGCTGGTCCCGGGCCGACTGCCGGATTCCCATTTCCTTCAGGAAAACCGCCTGCTCTTCGGGGGGGAGCCGGGAGATCTCTTCCTCGATCCTGGCCGATAGGCGGATCATCGAGGCCCCCCGCGAGGATGCCGCCCCCGCGAGTTCCGGAAACGGCTCCGCCGAGATGGCTCCCTCCGCCACGTTCAGCACTAGGAGGAGCCCCATCTGGCTCACGAACCGGAATCCCGACAGGACGCGGGCCTCCTCGGCGGAAAGCGGCAGCTGCCGGAGAGGAATCTCCTGCTCCAGGGATTCCACGGCCTTGCGAAGGACCGTCCACTCGGTGTCCCGCCGGGCCTCCTTCGTCATGCGCTCGATCCGCTTCTGGGCGACGAGATAATCGGAGACGATCAGCTCCGAATCGATTTCCCGGAACTCCTTCACCGGGGCGAGCCCTCCCGGGGGGGCGGGGTGGAAATCGTCCGAAAATCCCCGGAGGACGAGGGCGATCACATCGACCCCCTTGAGCTTCGTCAGCGTCTCGGGGGGGAGAAGGGCGTTCTCCCCGGGATCGATCTCCACGAAGGTGATCGCCAGGGGGGTAACCTTTTTCGGAGAGTAGATGGCGGCCAGCCGGTCCAGGCGGTCGTCGGGAACCTTGATCGTGCAAACTCCGCCGGCTTTCGGGGAACCGGCCGGTTCCCCCGGGGATCCCCCCAGGGCACGAAACAGGGTGCTTTTTCCGACTCCCGCGTTGCCGAAGATGCCTACTCTCACCTCGGGGGGGGCTCCTCGGAAGGAATTCCGGCGAACAGGTCCGACTCGGGCAGGGAAACAGCGGGAAGGCGGGACTTCGCGAGGACGTACGTCTCCCTGCGGCAGAACTCCCGGTACCCGTCGCGGGAAAGAATCCGGCGGTAGTCCTTCTCCTGGGTCCGATGGGAATAGAACGCCTCGATCTTCCGGTCCACGTAGGCGGAGGTATCCACGACCGTGGTCAGCTTCGCCCGCGGGACACCCGCCAGCGGAA
The DNA here is from genome assembly GCA_035763765.1 of Candidatus Deferrimicrobiaceae bacterium. GTDB lineage: Bacteria > Desulfobacterota > Deferrimicrobia > Deferrimicrobiales > Deferrimicrobiaceae > CSP1-8. Next base: position 656 of record DASUAN010000238.1, on the reverse strand, counting down.
CGCCCCACTCGTCGAAGACCTCCTGGGCGATCTCGAACTGGTACAGCTTGCTGGCCGCCCAGGGGGAGATCCCGTTTCTCAGCTGGTGGGGAAACCGGTCGGGGTCCGCCGCGGCGTCGAACGCCTCGAGGGCGACCTGGCACATCACGACGTGGTCGGGGTGCCGGGAAACGCCCTCCGGGCCGAACCCGATCAGGACGTGGGGGCGCGTCCAGCGGATCTGCTCGACCGCCTTCTCCACGATCCTTTCCCGCGGAATGTTAGCCAGCTGCCCATCGATGAATCCGAGGAACGACACTTTCCGTATTCCGAGGATCCCCGCCGCGCACTGGAGCTCCGCGGCCCGGACCTCCCCGAGGTGGGCCCGGTCGGTGACCGGCGGGTCGCCCAACATCCCCACCTCGCCCCGGGTCGCGGTGGCGAGGTAGATGTCCGCCCCTTCGTCCGCGTACCTCGCGACGGTGCCGCCCGGCCCGAAGGTCTCGTCGTCCGGATGGGCAAGAAGGAGGAGGATCCTCTTCTTCATGACGGAGTGGCCCTCCCCGGGAGGCTTTTCCCTTGGACTTCCCACCATAGCACAAAGGATTCCCCCCGGGTACCCGCAGGGAGTCGTCCCGAGGTTCGACTCCGAAAGGGGGAAAACGACGAAGGGCGCC
>DASUAN010000237.1:0-3343 GCA_035763765.1 Candidatus Deferrimicrobiaceae bacterium | reverse complement strand
TCACCGTGATCTGTTCGACGTCGTGGTCCGCCTCCTTGGCCGCCACGAGAGCGCCGAACTTGCAGACCTCGACGCACCGCATGCACCCCTTGCAGAACTGGTAGTCGATCCCCAACAGGATCATCCCTTCTTTCTTGGTCTTGGGGTCTATGCCTTTCTCCCAGACGAAGCAGTAGTCCGGGCAGGAAAGGTCGCACTCGCCGCAGCGAGTGCACTTGTCGACGACGAACACGGGGATGATCCCCGTGCGGCTGGTGGAGAGGTCCTTGAACCGGGTGTTCCCCACGGAGTAGATGGCTCCGCCGATCGGGGCGTTCCCGTACCCGAGTTTCGGGGCCTCCCGCCGGAACGGCGTGGCCGGGTACTTTCCGTCCACCGCGATCTCCTCGAACCGGACCTCGTCGTGCCCGCGGTGCAGCGCTTCCAGGTTTCCCTTCATCAGGGCCGCGTACTTCTTCCCGAACGCCTCCTCGACGGCCGCCTCGATGGCCTTCAGGTCGAGGAAGCCGCTCGCCCGGGCGACGGCGCCGATCATGACCATGTTCACCCTCGAGCGGGTGGCCAGCGCGATTTCCATCGCGTCGACCACGCCGATCCTGCCTCCCTCGAGCTTGAGGAAGTCCCGGGCTTCGCCGGGGCTTTTCCGCGTGTTCAGGATGACGGTCGTCTTGCCGGGCACGGCCCCCGACGTGACCGGCACCGACTTGGCCAGCGCCTCGTGGAAGATGGCCAGCACGTGAGGCTCCTCGATCGGGCTGTTGACCCGCACGAGTTGATCGGCCTCGCAGAGGCGGATGAACGCCTTGACCGGCGTCCCCTTCTTCTCGGAGCCGTAGGAAGCGAACCCCGCGCCGTTCAGTCCCATCCCGAGGATCGCCGCTTCAGTCAGGATCTTCCCCGCCACGTTCGCCCCGAGGCCTCCGATGCTCTCCATGCGGATCTCGAAGAACCCGAGGGCGTTTTTCACCGGCAGTCTCACCGCCGTTTTCCCCTTGGCCATGGATCGATTCCCCTCTCCCGATAGGTTTTCCGAACCCCCCCCGCCAAACCCGGCTCGGGGAAAATACCCCCTTCCGTACCATACCGCCTTGATTCCGGTCAAGTTTTCCGACCGGTACCCGAGCGAGCTACAGGTCCGTTCGTCCCTTGATCGCCCTGCCCACAGTGATCTCGTCGGTGTATTCGAGATCCGACCCCACGGGCATCCCGTAGGCGATGCGGCTAACGCGGACGTTCCGTGACTTGATGGCGCCGGCAAGGTAGGTGGCGGTCGCTTCGCCTTCCGCCGTGAGGTTCGTTGCCAAGATGACTTCTTCGAACCCGCCTCGTGAAAGCCTCCCGAGCAGCTCCCCTACCCGGAGGTCTTCCGGCATCACCCCGTCGATCGGGGAGATCGCCCCCCCCAGAACGTGGTATCTCCCCCGGTATTCGCCGCTTTTTTCGATCGGGACGATATCCGTGGGACTTTCCACGATGCACAACAGATCATCGCGCCGATCCGGGTCCGTGCAGATCCGGCACGGATCCTGATCCGCGATGTTGAAACAGCGGGAACATCGTAGCACAGCTTCCGGGATGGCGGCAATCACCTCTCCCAGCTCCCGGACGGACTCCGCCGGCATCTTGAGCATGTGGAGGGCGAGCCGCGTCGCGGTCTTCTCTCCCACCCCCGGAAGTTTCGCCAGCAGGGAGATGAGCCTCCGCAGCGGCTTCGGATACGCCATCGTTCAGAACAGTCCGGGCAGATTCATTCCGCCGGTCACCTTCGCCATCTCCTCGGCCATCATCTTTCGCGATCGGGCGATCGCCTCGTTCACCGCCCCCGTGACGAGGTCCTGGAGCAGTTCCACGTCGTCCGGCGACACGACCTCCTTCTCGATCCGGACGGATACGACTTCCTGCCTCCCGTTCACGACGACGGTCACCATCCCGCCCCCCGCCGACGCCTCCACGGTTTTTCCGGCGAGCTCCTCCTGGAGCCGGGCGAGACGCTCCTGCATCTGCTGGGCCTGCCGGAGAATCCCCTGCATGTCCTTCATTCCGCTTCCTCCGTCTCTTCCGCCCCCTCCCCGGGGTCCCGTTCCTCGGCGTCCTCCTGCCGGGGGAGCATCGTCCGTCTTGGTGCGGAGCGGATCTCGAGAACCGTCGCTCCCTCGAACTCCCGAAGGACCTCCGCGAGAAGCGGATCCGCGAGCGCCCTTTTCTCCGGGCCGCCCTCACCGCCTCCCGGCCGGTCAGCCGCCGGGCTTTTTTTTTCCGGCTCGGCCACCAGACGAATGGAGATCTTCCTCCCCGCTACCTCCTCCGCCGCCCTCGCCAGCACGGGCCACTTGTCCTCCTCGCGGAGCCGGTCCAGCTGCATCTGGTGCGGGCAGGTGATGACCAGTTCGTTCCCCTCGAAGTTCCCCCTCATCTGGTGGAGAAGCGCCACCAGGAGGGGTTTTCTCTTCTCCTCGAGATTCCGCCGGATCCCCTCCCAGACCTCCTCCTTCGGCCGTCGGGTTTCGGGGGACGGATCGCGGGGCCGTTCCCCGCCGTCCCGCCGAGGGGGATCGCCCGTCGGAACCCGTTTCGCCACGGTCGTCGGAACCTTCGAGGCGACGGCCGGGGGCCGCCCGGCGGCGGCCGGTCCCTCCTCCGCGAGACTCCCCACCTCCAGGAGCCCGGGGGCGTTGACCAGGCGCAACAGCAGAAGCTCGAACCCCAGGCGGGGGAACTCCGTGCCGAGCACGTCCTTCTCCGACCGGAAAGCGATGTCCAGGAGGAACATCCACTCCTCCCGGCTCCGGAGGGCGCAAAGTTCCCTCACCCTCGCCAGCGAGGACGGGGAGTGGCGAAAAAGGAGGTCGTCCCTCTCCGTGAACTTCCACACGGCGGCGTCCCGCAGGACGTCCACGAGCGACAAGAAGAGAAACTTCAGGTCCGCCCCCCGGGAAAGGAGCGAGGAGAATTTCCGGATCGCCTCCGTCAGTCCCTCCGCCACGACGGCCCAGACGAGGTCGATCGCCGCCTCCGTGCCCACCAGGCCGAGCATCTCCTCCACGAGGGACGCCGAGATCCTGCCGTTTCCCGCTACCGCCGCCTGCTCGATGATCGACTGACCGTCCCGCATCGACCCGAAGGCGTACCGGGCGACGAGGCGCAGCGCATCTTCCTCGAAAACGATCGTCTCCTCTTCCGCCATCTTGCGGAGGCGCGTGTAGATCTCCTCCTCCGTGAGCATGCGGAAATCGAACCGCTGCACCCGGGAGAGGATCGTGTCCGGGATCCGGTTCGGCTCGGTGGTGGCGAAGACGAACACGACGTGGGGGGGCGGCTCCTCGAGGATCTTGAGCAGCCCGTT
>DASUAN010000236.1:0-4251 GCA_035763765.1 Candidatus Deferrimicrobiaceae bacterium | reverse complement strand
GAGCCCCGGGGGCGTCACCCCCTGCCGGCGGGAAAATACCGCCTCCCAGGCGAGCCCCATCGCGACCGCCTCCCCGTGGAGAAGCCGGCGGTACCCGGAGGCCTGCTCCAGCGCATGTCCGATCGTGTGTCCCAGGTTGAGAATGCGGCGGGTGGAGGATTCCTTTTCGTCCTGCTCCACCACCGAAGCCTTGAAGGCCACGGCGCTTCGGATGACCGGGATCCATGCATCGCCGGACATCTCATGCCAGGTTTTCGCGCGGGCCGTGATCGAGTCCAGGAGAAAGGGGGCACCGGCGAAGGCGCACTTCACGACTTCCGCCAGCCCCGCACGCAGGTTCCGGCGATCGAGCGTGAGGAGGAAGGACGGGTCGATGAAGACCGCCCGGGGCTGGTGGAACGCCCCCACGAGGTTTTACCCCTCTGCGAGGTTGAACCCGGTCTTCCCCCCGACGCTGCTGTCGACCTGCGACAGCAGCGTGGTCGGAACCTGCACGAAGGGAATTCCCCGAAGGTAGGTGGCGGCAGCGAATCCGGCCAGATCCCCGACAACCCCGCCGCCGAAGGCCACCAGGAGCGATTCCCTCCCCGCGCCTCCCCGGGCGAGAAACGTATAGATCTCCTGCACCGTGTCCCATCGCTTCCTGTCTTCGCCGGGGGGCAGGGCAAGGAGATCGAACGAAATCCCCGACAACCACTTCCCGATCTCGCCGCCATAGATGGAGTGGACGTTGCCGTCCGTCACGACAAACACGCGGCCTTCCCGGTAGAACCGGGCCACCCACTCCTTGAAGAGGGCCCCCATCCCCGTACCGAAAAAGATGTCGTAGGAGCGATCTCCCAGCGATACCGTGATCACGTTCTCGCTCACCCCTTTCTCCTTCCCTTTCCCTCGCTCCTCCCCCACGAGGCGCCCTTCCTTTGCCGGGAAAGAAGTCGGAACACTTCCTCGGCGACCCGGTCCGGCGGACGATTCTCCGTGCTCACCCGAAAATCCGCATCCAGGTAGGCTGGCCGGCGGCGCGCCATCAGTTCTTCCACCACCTTCCGCCGGTCCTTCCCGGCGAGGAGAGGGCGGGAGGTATCTCCCTCCAATCGCTTCAGCGCGGTGGCGGGGGAAACGTCGAGAAAGATCACCGGCGCATATGCCTTGAGCCGATCCCGGTTCTCCCCGTCCAAGAACGCCCCTCCTCCGGTCGCGATCACCCTTCCCGGCACCGACACGGCAGCGCAGATCGCCCTCCGCTCCCTTTCCCGGAAGGCCTGCTCCCCCTCCGAGGAGAAGATTTCCTCCACCGTTTTCCCCGCCTCGGCTTCGACCCGATCATCCACGTCGACAAACTCCACGTCGAGACGCCGGGCGAGCGTTCTCCCCACCAAACTCTTCCCGGCCCCCATGAACCCCACGAGGACCGCTCCCGTCGAGGAACCACGGGATCTCATCGGCATCCGATCCGGCGCAGGTAACCCGAATAATTATAGTGAATCTCGGACATCGAGTCCCCCCCGAATTTCTCCAGGAAGGCGGATGCCAAAACGATCGCCACCATGGCCTCGGCGACCACCGAGCATGCCGGAACCGCGCAAACGTCGCTTCGTTCGCGGTGCGCAACGGAACGCTTCCAGATCCCGATGATGACCGTCCGCAGGGGATTCGCCTGGGTGGGAATCGGCTTCATCGCCGCCCGAACGACCACCGGCTCCCCGTTCGTCATTCCTCCCTCGACTCCGCCCGCCCGGTTCGTCTTCCGGTGGAACGGAAGGGACAGCGTTCCGAGAAGGCGGTTCCCGCGCCCCTTTCCGGGGAAGATCTCGTCGTGCACGAGGTTCCCGGGAATCGATGCCAGGGGAAAACCGCCCCCTACCTCGACCCCCTTGACCGCCGGTATGCTCATGAGGGCCTGCGCCAGACGTCCGTCGAGCCTGCGGTCCCAGGAAACGAAGGACCCGAGACCGGGGGGGACACCGCGTGCGATCACCTCCACGGTTCCGCCTACGGTGCTTCCCGCCTTTTTCGCCCGGTCGATCAGCAAAACCGCCTTTCGGGCGGCCACGGGATCGGCCATCCGGAGTTCGTTCTTCTCCGAGGCCGCGGCCAGGTCCCAGCATCCCTCGGTCTCGCGGGACACGCGAATCTTCCCGATCGAGACGACGTGCCCGGCGACCTCGACCCCCAATTCCCCCAAGAGCATCCGAGCAACCGCACCCGCCGCGACCCGGGCCGCCGTCTCCCTTGCGCTTGCCCTCTCCAGGACGTTGCGCACGTCCCGGTGGGCGTATTTGAGCACCCCCCCGAGATCGGCGTGCCCGGGACGTGCCGTCGTCAGCGGAAGGATTTCTTTCCCTTCCCCCTCCTGGGCCATCTTCTCCCGCCAGTTCTCCCAGTCTCGATTTCGCAGGAGCATGGCCACCGGCCCCCCGAGCGTCCTGCCGAACCGGACCCCGGAGAGAATCTCCACCTCGTCTTTTTCGATCCTCATCCGCTCCCCGCGGCCGTATCCGACCTGCCGGCGGGCAAGCTCCCGGTTGACGGCCGACTGGTCGAAGGGCATACCGGCGGGTATCCCCTCCACAACGGTGACCAGAGCGGGCCCATGGGTCTCCCCTGCGGTGCGGAAGGTGAACAAGGCGTTACCCCCTCGAGAAAAAAAACGGAGCACCAAGCCCTTTCGAGCAGGTGCTCCGGATCAGGCGAACCCTGCGCGGAGTCAGGAGGTACTGGCCTGCAAGGGCTCCTGCTTCAGAATTTTCGGCGTGATGAAGATCAGCAATTCCCTGTTTTGCGATTGCGTCGCGTCCTTCTTGAAGAAGAACCCGAGAATCGGGATCTTGGATAACCACGGAACCGCCGCCTGGCTCTCCTTCCGCGTCACCTGGAGGATGCCCCCGATCACCGCGGTTTCCCCGTCGCGCACCAGCACCTCCGTGGTGGCCTTCTTCTTATTGATGGCCGGCTGCCCCGTCGCCCCCACGTCCCCCTGGGAGTCGTTCTTCGCCTCGAGCTTCATGATGACGCTTCCCTCGGGAGTGATGTGGGGCGTCACCTTCAGACTCAAGGTCGCATCCACGAACTGGGTGTTCGTGCCGGAGGCGGATACGGTCGAGTACGGGATCTGGGTCCCCTGCTCGATCATGGCTTCCTTGTTGTCGATCGTTACGACCTTCGGCGAGGAAACCACCTTCCCTTTCCCGGAGGCCTCGAGGGCCGACAGGGACAGGTCGAGGCGCAGGTTGTCCCTGAGAATCCCGAAAGTGATCCCGCCGCCGCTGCCGAGACCGACGGCTGCCGGGAGGTTCACCGCGAAATTCGGGGGAGGGGGGGTCCCCGGCGGCAAAAAGGGCTTCGTGTTGAGGAGGGGCTGCCCCGGGATGTAGATTCCGGTGGTGTCCTGGATCCCCGTGACGCCGACCTGCGTTTTCCCCCCGTTGCTCCACGACCCGCCCCACTGCACGCCGAGTTCCCTTGAAAAGTTGGTGTCGACCTCGACGATCCGCGCCTCGATGAGCACCTGGGGCGTCGCGGTATCCAGCGTCGCTACCAGGGCCTTTACGTCCTCCACGTTCTTCCGGAGGTCACGGAGGATGATCGTATTCGTGCGTTCGTCGATCTGGACCTTCCCCCCTTCCGAGAGAAGATCCTTGATCTTGCCCTGCAGGTCGGACGCCTTGCTGTAGTTGACCGGGATCGTCTCGATCACCCCCTCCAAGGACGCCTGGAGCTTCTCCACTTCCTTCTTCGCATCGAGACGGGCCTTGTCCTCGGCCCGCAGCGCCGAAAGCGGCGCGATGCGAAGAACATTTCCCTCCAGGGAGGCACCGAGGGCCTTCGATTTCAGGATGATATCGAGCGCCTGGTCCCAAGGAACGTTGATGAGCCGGACGGAGACCCTGCCTTTCACGTCGTCCGTCGTGATGATGTTCAGGTTGCTGACCTCCGCGATGATCCGAAAGACGTTCGCCAGGTCGGCATCCTTGAAGTCCAGAGAGATCCTCTGTCCCGTGTATCTCCTGCGAGACTCCGCCTCGTGGGTGACGAACCCCCACCGGGTGGCTCTTCCGGCGGGGGCCTCCTCCGTCGTGACGACGGGCGCGGAGGGAGCCGCCCCCTCCTTGAGCTCCGCCACCACGACGGGCTTCCCGCCTTCGCCCGCTTTCGGGAAGGAGACGACCACGGCGTTGTCCCTCTCCGCGACGGTATAACTGGAACCGGGGGCGAAGGCCACGGACACCTGAATCCCGTCCTTGCTCGCCG
>DASUAN010000235.1:0-8645 GCA_035763765.1 Candidatus Deferrimicrobiaceae bacterium | reverse complement strand
TCGGCTGCAGGCGCGCCATCTCGCGGAAGGCTTCGGGGTACTTCCCGTTCCGGGCCGCGGAATGCACTCTCTCCGAGACGTCCCCGATGGCCCGGTGAAGGGCTCGCTCTTCCTCGTGCTCGAAATGCGCTTCCGACACTTCGAGGGGGCCGGCGTACGCTTTCGAGATGTTGATCGCCCGCTTGAACACCTCGGCCAGCGGCTCGAACGCCGCCTCCTGGCGGAACGTCACGAGGGCGCTGAGCTTCGCGCGCATGTCCACCATGTCGGTCAGCCCTGCCGAGAGGACCGCCTCGACGAGATCCCCGGGGGTCCCCTGGGACGTCAAAAGGTTGCCCAGTCGTCCGGTGATGAATTCCATCACCTTGTTCTTCACCTCCCCCGCGGGGGATTTGAGTTTCCCGGCGAGCGTGGAGAGGGACCTATCCACCAGTCCCTCCAGCGGGATCCGCAGCCCTTTCGCCTCCAGGATGGTGAGAAACCCGAGGGTCTGCCTGCGAAGCCCGTAGGGATCCGCGGTCCCGGTGGGGATCAGCCCCACGCCGAAACAGCCGCACACCATGTCGACCTTGTCCGCTACGGCCACCGCCGCTCCCACGTCGCTGCCCGGCAGTTCGTCGGACATGCCCTTGGGGAGATAGTGCTCGTATACCGCCTGTGCGATTTCCTCCTTCTCCCCGGTCTTCCGGGCGTAGTCGCGCCCCATGACCCCCTGGAGTTCGGGAAATTCCTTGACCACACCCGTGGTGAGATCGGCCTTGGACAGGATCGCGGCGCGCCGGCAGTCGTCCGCCTTTGCGGCGAACCCCGCCGAAGCGACGTAAGCCGCGATCTCGGCCATCCGTTCCACCTTCTCCCAGTAGGATCCCAGATCCGCCTGGAACAGGACGTTCTTAAGCGCCTGGGCCCGGTCGAACAACGGCTGCTTCAGGTCGTCCTGGTAATAGAACTCCGCGTCCGACAGCCGGGCCCGGATGACCCGCTCGTTTCCGGTCACCACCACCCCGTTGTCGGGGACGATCATGTTCGACACGAAAGCGAATCCCGGGAACAGACTTCCCCGGTCGTCCTCGAAGACGAAGTATTTCTGGTTGTTGCGCATGCTGGTGATGAGGATCTCTCGGGGGAGGAGCATGTATTTTTCTTCGAACCGCCCCAGGAGGACCACGGGGTATTCGACCAGGTTGGCGACGGTCTCCACGAGCGGTTCGTCTTCGACCCATTTTTTCCCGATCTGCTTCTCCACCTCCCGGATTCCGGCGCGGATTTTCTCCTTGCGGATCTCGAGGTCGACATCCACCTTCGCCTGCGAGAGCCGATCGGAGTATTCCTGCGAGGATGGAATGGTGATGGGGCCGGGAGAGAGAAAGCGATGACCGTAGGACGTGTTCCCCGCGGACACGTTACCGAACGACAGCGGGATGACGTTTGTCCCGTACAGGGAGACGATCCAGTGCACGGGACGTGCGAAGCGGACATCGAGGTCGGCCCAGCGCATCGTTTTCTTGAAGGGGATCGTCGGGATCCAGTCCATGACGAGCTGGGGAAGGATCTCCTCGACGGGCCTGGCCGCTTCCTCCTTCACATATCCCAGATACTCGCCCCGATCCGTCTGGAAGAGCTTCAGATCGGAAACGTTCACCCCTTGGCCCCTGGCGAACCCCTCCGCCGCCTTGGTCGGCTTCCCCGCCGCGTCGAAGGCGATGCTCTTCGGGGGTCCAAGAACGGTCTCCTCCGACGACTTCTGCCGATCCTTAAGCCCCCGGACGATGTAGGTCAGCCGGCGGGGAGTCCCCAGGATGTCGACGCGATCGAACGAGAGCCTCCCCTTTTTCAGGACCTCGGCGAACTGCTGGCCTCCGTACCAGAGCGCGGGCCCCACAAACCCCGCGGGGAGTTCTTCGCAGCCGATCTCCAACAAATAGTCGTGTGCCATCTTCCCCTTCCTGTCCGATGAATTCTCAAACGGAGAACTTGTTCAGCAACGGGTATCCCTGCTCCTCCCGGGATTTGAGATACCCGGTCGCGCAGAGCCTGGCCAGATTGCGTACCCGGGCGATGTAGGAGATGCGCTCCGTGACGGATATGGCCCCGCGCGCGTCGAGCATGTTGAACGCGTGGGAGCACTTGAGGCAGTAGTCGTATGCCGGAAGAACGAGCGATCCCTCGATCAGGCGCAGACACTCCTTTTCGTACATGTTGAACAGGGAAAACAGCATCGGGATGTCGGCCGCCTCGAAATTGTACTTCGAGAACTCGACCTCGCCCCGGTGGTGCACATCGCCGTAGGTCACGTTGCCTACCCACTTCAGGTCGAACACGTTCTCCACGTTCTGCAGGTACATCGCGATCCGCTCGATGCCGTAGGTGATCTCCCCGGAGACGGGCTTGAGGTCGATCCCGCCGCACTGCTGGAAGTAGGTGAACTGGGTGATCTCCATCCCGTCCAGCCAAACCTCCCAACCGAGACCCCAGGCTCCGAGGGTGGGGGACTCCCAGTCGTCCTCCACGAAACGGATGTCGTGCTTCATGGGGTCGATGCCGACCGCCTTCAGGGAATCCAGATACATCTCCACGTAGTCGTACGGGCAGGGCTTCATGATGACCTGATACTGGTAATAGTGCTGAAGCCGGTTCGGATTTTCCCCGTACCGGCCGTCCGTCGGCCGTCGGGAAGGCTCGACATATGCGGTGTTCCACGGCTCCGGGCCCAGGGCTCGAAGAAACGTCGCAGGGTTGAATGTTCCCGCCCCCACCTCGATATCGTAGGGTTGGTGAATCACGCATCCTTTATCCGCCCAGAATCGTTCCAGGGCGAGGACAAGGTCCTGAAAAAGCAAAACGGCCTCCCAGTGGAAAAGTGATTAGGGTTACATACCATCCCGCGGAATCCCCTGTCAAGAAATATCGTTATAAATACAGGGGTTTTACGATTTCCTGCCGGCCGAATCCTCCCGGAGGCTCCGCAAGGATAACCCCAGGTTCCACTCGAGGTATTTAGGTATAACACCTAGTAATTCCTCGAGAATTGGCTCCGGAATTCTTACCCGGCTGACCGCGGAAGGGGACGACGCCTGAAGGGCTCTCCAGGTCCGTACCGCCCCGAGAGAGAGCATCACCCCCCCCTTTCCCCCGGGGCAAGCCGTGCAGTAGATCCTCCCCTCGGAGACGGCGAACCGGAAGGACCGGCTTTCCGCCCTGCCGCATTTCCGGCACCCTGCGAGGTCCGGACCCCACCCTCCGGCGGCGAGAGACGCTGCCTCCGCCTTTCTCCCGACGGAGCCAGGGGGTTCCCCCGCCGCAAGGGCCCGGACCCCGGCGAGCAGGACGGCGAACGTTCTCGCCTTGGGGCCGGGTTGCGGAAACAGCGACGAGACCAGTTCCAGCAGGTAGTCCGCGTATCGGACTTTCTCCCAGTCCGCCACGATGTCCCAGAACGACTCGAGGATCGCCGCCGAGGCGAGGATCGGCATCCTCCCCGGCTCCTCGGACCAGGCCACCTCGAGGAGAAAGTACTTCTGAAGAACGCCCCCGAAACGCTTTCGGCTGCGATGGGCCGCTTTGGCGACGACGCCCACCACCCCGAACGTCTCCGTGAAGAAGGTGAGCCGCCTGTCGGCTTCCCCCATGTCGGCCGCGCGAAGAAGAAATGCCCGGGAGGACCGGAAGGAACGCCGCCCGGCCATGCCCTACCCGCCGTCCGGCATGGGTTGGATCGGTATGCAGGAAATGCGGTCCCGGAACCGAAAACCGGAGCGGTGGAGTCCGGAAACAAGAACAATGGATGGGATCTCGTCCATCGGGAGTCTACTCGCCCAGCGTGATCTCCTTTACCTGCCCCCTCTCCCCGAAGGGGGGAAGCGGTTTTCCGTTCAGGGTGCCGATCACGCCCCCCGCGTTGCCGAGCTTCAGGAAAATCTTTTCCCGGGCCTGGATGCTGAGGCGGTCCCCCGGATACAGCATGACGTCGACGGGCTCCGACCCGTCGCGGCTGTACATGATCCATGTCAGTTCTCTCGCCTCCAGGAAAAGCGACGACAACGTGTGGGAGGGGGCCTTCACCGATCCGCCCCCCTCCGCGGCGGCCATTGCCGCTTCTCCGGGAGACTGGGCGAGCGCTTCCTCTCCCGTCACCGCGTTATCGGCCGGCGGGGCGGTTTGCTCGCCCGGGGGGGGAACGGCGGACACGCGCGGAGGGGGTGGCTGCCGCACCTCGGGCATCGCGGGGGGGCGGGGAGCGGTGTGCCTCGAGTACCATGCGAGGAACACCCCGACGGCCAGGACAACCGCCGTGGCGATCGAGTAAATCTTCCGCCGGCTTCCCCGCCGGCGCTCCCGTTCCAGCCACTCCGGCTTGGTTTGAAAGGGGGGCGTTTCAATGTCCTGCCGGTCGAGGAATTCCGTGTATTCCGCCAGCACGGTCTCGGGGTCCACGGAAAGGAAGCTCGCGTACGCCCGGATGAAGCCGACGGAAAAGACCTTCGCCGGCCACTGCGCATAGTTCCCCTCCTCCATCCCGCGCAGATACCTCTGGCTTATGCGGAGTTCCAGGGAGGCCTCTTCCAGGGTTTTCCCCATCTCCTCCCGCCGTCTTTTCCAGTCCGCTCCCGCTGCCATTTCCCGTACCTTACCGGTTCCCCTCCTCGAGGATGTTGATGAAACGGGTCGCTTCCGTCCGCAAGGCGGGATCCCCCGTATTGGCAATGACGTTCTGGAACGCCCCGAGAGCCTCTTTGGGCCGGTCGAGCCGCAGGTACAACCCCCCCAGGTCCATCCACCCGCGGGCGTGGGAGGGCACCACCTCGACCAGCCGCTCGAGGGTCTGGACGGCCTCCTTCCATTGTCCCTTCTCGGATTGCACCATCGAAAGCCCCCGATACGCCTCCGCGAACGTGGGATTCAGGGCGATCGCACGCTGGTACATCACCGTTGCCTGCGGCAGGTCCTTCCGGCGCGCGTACTCCCTTCCCAGGTTGTAATATCCGTACTCCGGCGTGGGATAAAGGACGTTCGAGACCGCCTTTTCGTATTCGCGGATCGCTTCCTCCCCCTTTCCCTGAAGACTCAGGAGGTTGCCCAGATTGTTGTGGGCCTCGGCATAATCCGGGTTCTTGCGGATCGCATTCCTCAGGTACTCCTCCGCCTTCGTGAGGTCTCCCCGGGCCTGGTAGGCAAGCCCGAGGGTCATGTCGATTTCGGGATTTTCCGGGTCGAGTTCCGCGGCGCGTGTGAGCTCCCGCATCGCGGCGGGCAGATTGCGCTGTCCCAGGTAGGTGACGCCCATCTGCATCCGGGCGGAGGCTTCCTTTTTCATATCCGAGGTGGGGGCCGCACAGGCGATGAGAAGCGCGCCGAAAGCCCCGACGGCCAGCTTGGCGATCCGCACTCTCCAACCCCTCCTCACAGGTACCTTCCGATCAAGAGCGAAAGCCGCTTCCGTGCGGCGGCGGGGATCTTCTTGCGGTCCGTGATGATGGCGTGCCGGAGCGTTTCCCCGCACCCGCAACCGCCTTTCCCGGGGAGACGCTTCGCCACCTCCCGGATGATCCGCTTGGAATTTTTCACGTTCCGCCGGATGATGGCGAGGATCGCCTCGATGGACACCTCCTCCTCGCTCTCGTGCCAGCAGTCGTAATCGGTGGCCAGAGCCAGCGTGGCGTAGCAGAGCTCCGCCTCCCGGGCGAGCTTCGCCTCGGGCATGTTCGTCATGCCGATCACATCCACACCCCACTTCCGGTAGATCCGGGATTCCGCGCGGGTCGAGAACGCAGGCCCTTCCATGCAGAGGTAGGTGCCTCCGCGATGGACCCGCCGGACGACCTTCCGGGCGGACCGGGAGACGATCTCCCGAAGGACCGGGCATACGGGGTTGGCGAACGGGATATGCCCGACAACCCCGTCGGAGAAGAACGTATTCGGCCGGAACCGCGTATGGTCGTAGAACTGGTCCACCACCACGATGTCCCCCGGCCGGATGCCCTCCTTCATGCTTCCGACGGCGGAAATGGAAAGCACCCATTTCGCCCCGATCTTCTTCAGGGCGTAGAGATTGGCCCGGAAGTTGATCTGGGAGGGCGGAATCCGGTGTCCCTTCCCGTGGCGCGGCAGAAACGCGACGGTTCTCCCCTCGATTTCACCGACCACCAACGTATCCGAGGGGTCTCCGAAGGGCGTTCGGACGCGGACGTTGCGGACGTTTTTCATTTCCTCCATCTGGTACAATCCGGAACCGCCGATCACGCCGAGGATATCCGACATTCTCCCTGACCGCTCCCGTCGTAGGATTCTGCCTCCCCCCAATATAGGAAGAAGATCTTCGCGCCTCAAGGGTTTTTCGATTTTTTCTTCGGTCCGACGCGCGATGTCCCGCGGGCCGGCGGGCCGGCGGAGGCTCCTCTGAGCTGCCCGCAGGCGGCGCGGATGTCCGCGCCCTTCCGTTCGCGGGTGATCGTCTGGATCCCCGCTTCCATCAAGATGCCGCGGAAGCGATCGATGCGCTCCGCCGGGGGGGTCCGGTAGTCCCCGTGGTCGATCGGGTTGAAAGGAATCAGATTGACCTTGATGCGGGCACCCGACAGCCGTCGGGCCAAGGCGTGCGCGTCCGCAGGGGAATCGTTCACGTCGGACAGGAGGACGTACTCCGCGGTCACCTTTCGTCCACTCTGGAGGGGGATCGAACGCATCGCGGCGACCAGTTCCCGCAACGGATACTTCCGGTTGACGGGCATGATCCGGGAACGGACCTCGTCGGTAGCCGCGTTGAGCGATACCGCGAAGCTCACCGGATACCGAGCGGCCAGTTCCCGCATCGCCGGGACGATTCCCGCCGTCGAGACCGTCACCTTCTTCCCCGCCAGCGCGAACCCGAACGGGGAAAGCAGGATTTCGATCGCGCGGGACACCTCGGGCACGTTTTCCAGCGGCTCTCCCATCCCCATGAAAACCACGTTCGTCAGCCGTTCTCCGCGCTCCGTCAGCCGTCTGGCGGCGAAGCACGCCTGGTGGATGATTTCCGCCGACGTCAGGTTGCGCCGGAACCCGGATCTTCCCGTTGCGCAGAACCGGCACGACAGCGCGCATCCCGCCTGCGTCGATACGCACAAGGTCCGGCGGCCTTCCTCGAAAATCAGCACGCTCTCGATCGACTCCCCGTCTTCCAGACGGAACAGAACCTTTTCCGTCCCGTCCCGGGAACGCTCCGTCTTTTCGGCCACGGGGGACGAGACCCGGCACGAAGTCATCAACTCCTGCCGAAAGTCCCTGGAAAGGTCGGACATCGCGGAAAATTCCTCTACGTGCTTCCGGTAGATCCAGCGGGAAACCTGCCGCGCGCGGTACCGTTCCCTCCCCCGGAAGCGGAAGAGATCCTCCAGTTCCGCCAGGGTCATTCCCTTGAGGTCGGTGCGCTCGTCTGATCGCCGATTCGCCATTCTTCCATCATCAAATGAAAAACCCCGGTCTGCCGTCGATCTTCGGCGAACCGGGGCGCTGCCGGCAGCCCGGGGCGTTCCTTCAGCGGACCAGGTCCAGCTCGCTGAAA
Organism: Candidatus Deferrimicrobiaceae bacterium; assembly: GCA_035763765.1. Lineage (GTDB taxonomy): Bacteria > Desulfobacterota > Deferrimicrobia > Deferrimicrobiales > Deferrimicrobiaceae > CSP1-8. The sequence continues at coordinate 1,105 of DASUAN010000235.1, read as the reverse complement.
AAATATCGGATCTCGTCTGCTGCGGTGTCCGGGGCATCGGATCCGTGCACGATGTTCCGCTCCACCGATTGGGCGAAGTCGGCCCGAATCGTCCCTTTTTCCGCCTTCTTCGGGTCGGTGGCCCCCATCAGCGCACGGTTGCGGGAGATCACCTCCGCCCCCTCCAGTACCATGACGACGACGGGACCCGAGGACATGAATTCCGTGAGCGAACCGAAAAACGGCCGGCCCCGGTGTACGGCATAAAACCCCTCCGCCTCCGGACGCGTGAGGCGGAGCATCCGCATCGCGACGATCCGGAATCCCTCCTTCTCGAACCGGCGGATCACTTCCCCGATCAGTCCTTTCTCCACTCCGTCGGGCTTGATGATCGAGAGCGTGCGTTGCACGTCGCTCCTTTCGGGAGGCAATCTCAATTCATCCGGGCCTTGGCCATGTTGTACCCGGCCATGAGGGCCTTCTTGTTCATTTCCTCCGTTCCCTTCGGCACGCGGGAGAGCACGGCCTTCTCCACCGACTCGATCCTCACCTTCCCGGTGATCGCAGTGATGGCGCCCGTCGCGACGATGTTTGCGACAAAGGCCTTGCCGATCTCCTCGGAGGCCGTCTTGATGATCGGGAGCTTGATCACCCGGAAGTCCCCCTCGGGGATGTCCCGGACGAAATCCTCGTCCACGAGGAGGATTCCATTGGGCTTGATGTCCTTGTAATACTTGCTGCACGATTCCTGCGTCAGCGAGAGCTGCAGGTCGATGCCGAGGGCCTTCGGGAAATCGATCACCTCGTCGGAAATGATCACCTCGGACTTGGAGGCTCCGCCGCGCGCCTCGGGACCGTAGGATTGGCTTTGCACCGCATTGATCTTGTCGTAGATGGTGGCCGCCTCGGCGAAGATGACTCCCGCGAGGATCAACCCCTGGCCGCCCGAACCGGAAAACCGGATTTCATACCGTCCGCTCATCGTCACTCCTCCCTCGCCTCTTTCTGCTTCTTCAGGCGCTCGACCATCCCGAAGTACGTCTCGGAATACTCCGGAGCCTCTTTCTTGTAGAGAACCCCCGTGGGGAACTTTCCGGCGGTCTTCTCGGGAGGAAGCTTTTCGAAG
>DASUAN010000234.1:0-8099 GCA_035763765.1 Candidatus Deferrimicrobiaceae bacterium | reverse complement strand
CTCCTCGAACTTGGGAAGCTGGCCCGTCCCGAGGAAGGAGGCGGAGTTCGCCAGGAACGGCGGAAGAACCTCCGTATAGCCGTGCTCGCGGGTGTGGACGTCCAGCATGAAGTTGATGAGCGCACGCTCCATCAGGGCCCCGGGGCCTTTCATCAGACAGAACCGCGCGCCGGCGATCTTGGCGGCTCGGTCGAAGTCGAGAATCGAAAGGCCCGTCCCGACGTCGACGTGATCCCGCACCGGGAAGGAGAACGCAGGGAGATCCCCCCACGACCGGACGGTCGGGTTGTCCTGCTCTCCCTCCCCCTCGGGCACGGACGGATCCGGGAGGTTGGGAAGGGAAAGGAGCATCTCCTCCATCCTGCGTTCCACGCCGGGGAGACCCTCCTCCTGCTCCTTGATCGTTGCCGAGACCACCCGCATCCGCTCCATCAGGGCGGAGGCGTCCTTCTTCTCCCGGCGCAGGCGGCCGATCTCCTCGGACGCTGCGTTCCTCTCGGCCCGGAGCCTCTCGACGGCGGCAAGCGTCTCCCTTCGCGTCCGGTCGAGCTCTTCCAACCCGGAGAGGGTGACCGCCGCCCTGCGGCGCCGGAGCGCCTCCCGGACGAGATCCATGTTCTCCCGCACGAACTTCAGATCGAGCATCGATGCTCCTCCCGTCTCCTCGGGTGGAATCCCGCATCCCGGATCGTCGCGACGATCTCCTCCTCGGACATCCGGAAGGCCACCCCGGCGGACGCCACCACGTTCTCTTCCATCATCGTGCTTCCGTAGTCGTTCCCGCCGAAGAAGAGCCCCAGCTGGGCGACCTTCGCTCCCCGGGTCACCCACGACACCTGGACCGGCCGGATGGGTGGGAGGAGGAGCCGCGATACGGCCAGCAGGCGGAGGTAGCCGACCGCATGGCCGAGGCCCGAGGCGTTCCGGTCCCCGAACCGGGGGTCGCGGGACAAAAGGGTGTTCCCGGGCTGGAAGGTCCACGGGATAAAGGAGGTGAAGCCGCCCGTCTCCTCCTGGAGTTCCCGGACGCGGGCCAGGTGGCGGGCGATATGCACCGGGGCCTCCACGCTTCCGAACATCATCGTGGCGGAGGTGGGCAACCCCTGCCGGTGGGCCTCCCGCATCACCGCGACCCATTGCCGCCAGGAGATCTTCCTCGGACTGATGAGCCCCCGGACCGTGTCGTCCAGAATCTCCGCTCCACCGCCCGGGATGGAGTCCAGTCCGGCCTCCTTCAACCGGGAGATCGCTTCGGCGATCGAAACTCCGGAGCGATTCGCGAAATGCCATATTTCCGGCGGGGAGAAGCCGTGAAGCCGGATGGGGTGCCTCTTCACCGCACTCGTCAACCGCACCGCCTCGGGAAGCCCCCAGTCGGGGTGCAGTCCCCCCTGGAGGAGAATCTGGGTCCCTCCCGCCTCGAGGGTCTCCTCGATCTTTCGGGAAAGCTCCCCATCGGAAAGGACATACGCATCGGGGGCTCCCTTCTCGCGGTAGAAGGCGCAGAACGAGCACCTGCACGAGCAGATGTTGGTGTAGTTGACGTTCCGGTCGACGATGTAGGTGACGACGTCGTCCGGATGAATCCGCTTCCGGAGGCCGTCCGCGGATCGTCCCAGATCGAACAGCGGGGCGTTCCGGAGAAGGGATTCCGCATCCTCGACGGTGGCCCGCCCCTCCTCCGCCCTCCCGAGCGCATCCCGCCAGGATGGGGATGTCGTCATGCCGCAGGATCCGGCCATTCGCGGATCACGTTGTACAGCGTGTCCCTTTCGACGGGAATCCTGCCGGCCTGTCGAATCATGTCGACCAGTTCGGCCACCGTCATCTCCTGTCCCGCCTGGGCCCCCGCGGCGTGCGTGATCCTCTCCTCCACCACCGTCCCGTCGATGTCGTTCACGCCGAAGTGGAGGGAAACCTGGGCGACCTTGGGGCCCACCATGATCCAGAAGGACTTCACGTGCCGGAAGTTGTCGAGGTAGATCCTCCCCACCGCGAGGGAGAGCAGGTCGTCCCGTCCCGTCGTGTACCCTTTCGCGATCCCCGTGTTCCTCGGGTGGAACGCCAGGGGGATGAACGACTGAAACCCGCCGGTCCGGTCCTGCAGCTCCCGGAGCCTTCGCATGTGATCGACACGGGACGCAAGCGTCTCCACATGCCCGTACAGCATCGTCGCGTTGCTCCGCAGCCCCTCTCCGTGGACCGCTTCCATGATCTCGAGCCACCGTTCGCCGGAGATCTTCTCGGGGCAGATCCGGTTCCGGATCTCCGGGGCGAAGATTTCCGCCCCCCCTCCCGGCAGACTCCCCAGGCCGGCCTGCTTCAGCTCGCGGAGGATCTCCCCGAGGGGACGACCCGTGATCCGAGAAAAGTAGTCGATCTCCACGGCGGTGAACGCCTGGATGTGCATTTCCGGGTAGCGCTCCCGGAGGACCCGGATCATCTGGAGATAGAAATCGAACGGAAGGTCCGGATGGAGCCCCCCGACGATGTGCAGCTCCGTCGCATGTTGGTTGCGCGCCTCCTCCGCCCGCACGAGGACCTCCTCCATCGTCATCGTGTAGGCGAGGGGCTCCTCCCTCCCCTTGCTGAACGCGCAGAACTTGCAGCGGTTGACGCAGATGTTGGTGGGATTGATGTGCCGGTTGACGATGAAATACACCCGGTCGCCGTTGAGGCGCCGATTGGCAAAGTCCGCCATCTCGCCTACCGCATGGAGATCCCGGCTATGGAACAGGGCGAGGGCGTCCTCCTCGGAAACCCGGACCCCCGCCGTCACCTTATCCCGAATGCTCTCTAACGAGGGTCCCATTGCCATCGCCTTTCCGCATCTGTTCCAGAATCCGCCCCCCCGTCCCCTTCTCCTTCGGCTCCCGGGGCAGGAAGATCGAGAACATCACGCCCTCCCCCTCCCGGTTGTCCAGCTGGATCGTTCCCCCGTGGTTCTGGACGATGGCATGGACGATGGGAAGACCGAGCCCCGTCCCCTTCGGCTTCGTGGTGAAGAAGGGGTTGAAGATGTTATGCACCACGTCGTGGGGGATCCCGCCTCCGGTGTCGCCGACGAGGATCACGACGCCGTCCCCTTCTTCCTTCGTGGCAGGCCGGGTGACCAACGTGAGCGTTCCTCCCTTCTCCATCGCCTGGATCGCGTTGGAGACGAGGTTCCAGAGCACCTGCCGGATCTGGTCCGGGTCGACGGAGATCTCGGGCACCTTCTCGGAGAGTTCCACCGCCTTCTCGATCCCGTACTCCTCCAGTTCGTCCCGGAACATCCCCAGGATATCCCGGATCTCGGCGTTGATCTCCACCGGCTGAAATGCGGGCACCACCTCCCGGGAGAAGTAGAGGGTCTGCTGGATGGTTCGTTCCAGCCGCTTCACCTCCTTGAGGATGATCTCGGCATACCTCGCCGTCGGCGGGCGGTCGTGGCCTTCGCCCTTCTCCAGCCGGCTCAGTCGCCCCGCGAAACCGCCGATCACGGTGAGGGGGTTCTTGATCTCATGGGCGATCCGCGCGGCCATCTCGCCCAGCGCCGCCAGCTTCTCGCTCTGCACCAGCCGGTCCTGGGTCTTCCGGACCTTGTCGAGAGCGACCTCCAGACTCTCGTAGAGGGAGGTATTCTCCAGGGCAAGGCACGCCTCGGAGGCGAACATCGTCAGGATCTGGATGTCCTCTTCCGTGATCTCCCGCTCCCGGAACCGGTTGTCCACGTAGATGGCTCCGCGAGCCTCGCCCTGGACGACGAGCGGGACCGTCGCGAAGGAGGACGGATGGTTGCCGCAGAGTCCCCTCGGGGAGGGCGCCGCGCACGCCCCGCAGCCGGATTCCGTTCGTACGGCCCTTCTCTCCCGAACCGCCTTCACTACCAGGCACCCGGAAATGGTCATGGGAAGGGAGAGATGCTCCATGTCGTCCCAGAGCATCTTTCCGATCTTTCGGTCGACTGCCTCGGTTCCCCCCTCCCCCGGGAGGACTTTTCGGCCCTGCGCGGCGCGGCGGGCTTCCTTGGCATTCCTCGGTCCCATTCCCATCCGGGCGGATAGCGTGCGGCCGTCTTCGGAAAGGAGGTAAAGAATCGCCCGGCTGAAGTTGAATCCCATGGGGGAGGTGAGCGCGAACAGCATGATCTGGAGGAGCCTTTCCGTCTTCACGGTGGACATGAGCGCCCGCGCTACGTTGTACAGCATCGCAAACCGCTGGGCCCGGGCCTGGTTTTCCTGGGCCAGCTGCTGCGCCTCGCGGTACATCGCCGAGTTTTCGATCATGTTGGCGAGCTGGTTGCACACCGTCTGCATCAGGTGCATCACCTCGATGTCGAAGACGGTTTGCGGCGAGCAGGAATAGTAGTTGATGACGCCCAGCGCCCGTCCCTTGGAGATGATCGGAAGACCGAGGAAGGAGGTGATCCCTTGCTGCGCAAGAGCGAGGAAGAGCGGGGAATCCTCGGGCCCGTTGAGGAGGAGGGGTCTCTTCTCCCGGAAGATCTCGTGGGCGAGGAGCTTCCCGTGGGCGCGCATCTCCCGCTTCAAGGACGGCCGATCGTACCCCTCGTCCGCCATGACCTTGAGCGCCGACCGTCTCTCCCCCACGAGGCGGATGGTGCACCCGTCCGACTGCAGGAGCCGGGAGGTGGTCTTCGCCACGTACCCGAGGATGTCCCGGACGTGGAACGTGGAGGTGATCGCCCGCCCGATCTCGTTGAGCGTGATGAGCTCGGACACCCGTTTCCGCGCGTCGTGATAGAGCCTGCTGTTCCGGATCGCGCCCGCCACCTCCGTGGCCACGGCGGACAAAAGCCGAACGGTCTCTTCGGAAAACGAGAGCGTGGAGCGGCCGGAGAAGTTCATCGCTCCGTAGAGGTAGACGTCGTCCATGATGGGGACGGACAGGATCGACCGGAAGTCCCGGTTCTCCCTCGCCACCGACAGGGGCGGAGGGGAGGCCTGCACGTCGGGAAAGAAGACCGGGGCCCGCTTCTGGATCGCCTTCCCGGCGACTCCCTCCCCCGGCCGGATCCGGAAGTCGAACTGGGTGCACTCGTCGATCTCCACGCAGGAGGACACCCAGGGGATGAGGTACTCGCCCCGCGGATCGCGCCGGTAGATGCAAACGCATTCGGCCTCGGCCTCCCGCACGAGATAGTCGCAGATGTACTTGAGACGGTTTTCGACCTGGATGTTCGAGTTGGAAATCTCGATCACCCGGGAGAGCAGGGAGAACTTCCTGTCGGGAGGATTGTCCATGAGACCGGTCAGGGCGGTACGCCCCTTTTCTGCAGCGCCTTTTCGTAGACGGACAGGTATCCCCGGGCGGAAGCCTCCCAGGAGAAATCCTTCGCCATCCCCCTCTTCACGATCGCTTCCCAGCGTTTCCGGTCCGCGTAGGCGGCCAGGGCCCTCGACAGGGCGTCCTTCAGATCCGCCGTATCGTATCCGCCGAACTTGAATCCCGTGCCCCGTGCGGGATCCTCGTCGGCATCCACCACGGTGTCGGCGAGCCCTCCCGTGTTCCGGACGACGGGCACCGTGCCGTACTTGAGACTGTAGATCTGGTTCAGGCCGCACGGCTCGTATCGCGACGGCATGAGGTAGATGTCGGATCCCGCCTCGATCTTGTGCGCCAGCCGGTTGTCGAAGGCGAACCGGAGGGAGATCTTGTCCGGGTGAAGGCGACCGAACTCGGCCATCGCCTCCTCGTATTTCCGTTCGCCCGTTCCGAGGACGACGACCCGCACCGGCTGGGTCGCCAGCCAGTCCCCGATCTGCTCGATCAGGTCGAACCCCTTCTGGGCGGTCAGGCGCCCGATGACCCCGATGACCGGCTCGGTCACCGGCCCGGTCCACCCGAACTCGGCGAGAAGGTCTTCGCGGCAGACCCGCTTCCCGGACAGGTCGTCGCGGGAATACCGGGCGGCGACCAGCGGATCCGTCTCCGGGTTCCAGTCCTCGTAGTCGACGCCGTTCAGGATCCCGAACAGATCGGCCCGCCGCTCGTACAGCACGCCCTCGAGGCCGTGCCCGTATTCGGCCGTCTGGATCTCCCGGCTGTAGGTGTCGCTGACCGTGGTCAGGATGTCGGAGAAGACCAGCCCCGCCTTGAGCACGTTGAGCTTGCCGTAGAACTCCAACGCCTTGGGGGTGAACAGTTCCCAGCCGAGCCCCGTGAGCGGGAGGTCGTGGTTCCAGAACAGCCCCTGATACCCGAGGTTGTGGACGGTAAAGACGGTGCCGGTGGACCGGAACGCCGCCTGATGGGAATAGAGCGTCTTGACGTAGGCGGGAACGAGGGCGGTCTGCCAATCGTTGCAGTGAAGGATATCGTAGGGGCGCCCCGACCTGACGATCCATTCCATGATCGCCCGGCAGAAGAAGGCGAAGCGCTCGCAGTTGTCGACGTAGTCCCCATCCTTCGTACCGTACAGGAACTCCCGGTCGAAGTACCGGGCGTTGCTCAACAGGAACGCCTTGGCTCCGTCCCCCGCGTCCGTCTCCATGACCACGCCGGCCTCCTCCCGGTGCCCGATAAGAACGCGGATCGGGGGGCCGGACTGCTCCAGAAGAAACTTCTCCCGGTCGACCGCCCGATAGAGAGGGAGGACGCAGTCGGCCTCCACGCCGATCTTGCGGAGCGCCTTCGGCAGCGACCCGGTGACGTCGGCCAGACCGCCCGTCTTGGCGAAGGGGACGATCTCGGAGGACGCGATGAGGACCTTCATGGCGGTGCCTGTCTCTCCCCTACCCGGGCAACTCTCGGAGGAACTTGGCTGCCTCCTCGGGGGGAGTCGGGTTGATGTAGAATCCCGATCCCCATTCGAACCCGGCGATTTTCGTGAGCTTGGGCATGATCTCGATGTGCCAGTGGTAGAAATCGGTCGCCCCGGCCTGGAAGGGGGCGCTGTGGACGATGAAATTGAAGGGCGGATCCTCCAGGGCCAGGTTGAGCTTTCGGAGGGTGCGCCGGAAAATGACCGCGAGCTCCCGGATCTGGTCCTCCTCGATCATCTCGTAGGCGCACTGGTGCCGCTTGGGGACGATCCAGGTCTCGAAGGGAAACCGGGGGGCGTAGGGAGAGTAGGCGAAAAACTCTCCGCCCTCCTCGACGATGCGGGCCTTCTGCTCCATCTCCTGCACGATGATGTCACAGAACAGGCAGCGGTCGCGGAACCGGTAGTAGTCCCGGCATCCGGTCATCTCCTCCATCACGCGTTTCGGGATGACGGGAAGCGCGATCAGCTGGGAGTGGCTGTGCACGAGGGATGCGCCGGCCGCCGATCCGTGATTCTTGAAGACGATGACGGACTTGAACCGCTGGTCCTTCTTCAGGTCGATCACGCGCTCCCGATACGCCCGCAGCACATCGGCGACCCTTGCCTCCGGCAGGTCGAAAAAGTCGAGGTCGTGACGCTCCGTCTCGATCACCACCTCATGCGCCCCGATCCCGTTCATCTTGTCGTAGACCCCTTCGCCCGCCTTCCCGAGGTCTCCCTCGATGCGAAGCGCCGGGAACTTGTTGGGGACCACGCGGAGCGTCCATCCCCCCTCCTTGGACGTCCCGCCGTTCTTGTAGATGAGGATTTCGGGGGGGGTCATCCGTTCGCTCCCCGGACACAGAGGACAGAACCCCTCCTTCCGGACCACCTTCTCCTGGGGGAAGTCGTGGGGACGGCTCCCCCGCTCCGTGGAGATGATGACCCACCGGCCCACGATAGGGTCTTTCCGCAATTCCGTCATGTTTCCTCCGGTAATGGCGTGGAAGGACCGTGAGGGGTTTCGGATCGGGGCGAACCCGCCGCCGGGAGCCCTGCCATACGGGGCCTTATCTGCCTTCCTCCTCCTCGGCGACCGTCTTGCAGTCGATGCACAACGCGGTCACCGGTCTGGCAACCAGCCGCTTGTCGCCGATCTCGCCGCCGCACCCCTCGCATACGCCGAACGTGCCGTCATCGATCCGCTTCATGGCCTCCTTGATCTTGGCAAGGAGCTTTCGCTCCCTGTCGCGGAGGCGAAGGGTGAAATTCCGGTTCGATTCCAAAAGGGCACGGTCGGTGGGATCCGGGAAGTTCTCTTCGGGGACGGTGGTCATGTCGGAGACGGTCC
>DASUAN010000233.1:0-5636 GCA_035763765.1 Candidatus Deferrimicrobiaceae bacterium | reverse complement strand
CACCTGGGTGCTCACGCGGTGGATCCCCCGAATCCCCTCCCCTTCCTTGACTTTGCCGGTCAGCTTTTCCAATGGTAGACGCGCGGCCACTCTCTCCTGGGCCTTCCGTTTTTCGTCCAGCACCGCCGCGGGCACGGGCGGGGGAGAGCCTCCCCCGCGGAGCTGGAGAGGGAAGACCCACACCTTCCGCATCCGTCCCTTCCGGTCCTTCTGCGTTTCCTGGTACGGGGGCCCCGCCGGCTCGACCTCGCCGATGTAGGTATAGGTTCCCCTCTCGTATCGTTCGAAGAGAAATGCGGACACGCCATTCACGGGAATTTCGGCCAGCGTCCGGTTTTGACCATGAACCAGATCCTGGTCGCCCTGGAGTCCGATTCCCATGTAATGGAAAACCTCGTTCCCCCAGCGGTTCCGGTAGATCGATTGGGTGTGATCGCAGATGAGAACGAGGGAATTGGTCGCCAGCGATCTTCGCATCCCCCCTTGGGGACTGCATCGGAAGATCTTCGTCAGCCTTTGGTTGTCGATCGACTCTCCGGGACGGAGCGGAGGCGAAAACGGCATCGTGCTTTCTCCCTGGGTTGCCGCACGTCAAGAAAACCGTTACGGGGGCACCATTATCGTCCGGACGCCAACCGCCGCCCCTCGAGATGCTCCCCGATCGCCCGGAGCCCGGCCAGGGCGCCGTCCGGAATCGACAGGTGCGGGGCGTCGATCCACGGCTCCCGGGGATTGATCCGGACGACCGTCACCCCATTCCGGCGCCCGAGACGTTCGCTCAGGTTGCGGATCGTCGGGATGGCGGTTCCGGCCCCGGTTTCCACGACGACCGTCCCACGGCTCCGGTTCTCCCCGAGGAACATCTCAAACAGGCGTTCCTGGCGGTCGGTCCGTTCGCCGATCCATGAAAAATCGCCGAACATCAAGATGTTGGGCCGTGCCACGCCTTGGCACCGGAGGCATCGAGGAATGCGCAAGGCACGCATCGAGTCAAGATCGACCGGAATCTCCTCCCGGTTCGGCCAGATCGCGCCGGAGCAGGGCGAAAGGCACTGCAGATGGTGGATGGAGCCGTGGACCTCCAGGATCTTCTCCTCCCCGAATCCGGCCTTCTGGAACTGGCCGTCCACGTTGGACGTGACGACGAAATAGTCCAGGCCGAAACGTTCGATCCACCGCTGAAGCATGCGGAAACCCTCGTGGGGCTCCGTCGCTCGGTAGAGGTTGGTCCGGTGGCCGTAGAACCCCCAGCCGAATGCCGGATCGGCCTCGAAGTTCCGCGGATTGGCCGCCCCCACGAACGTCATCCCGAGCCGTTCGTACATCGGGTACGCCCTCCAGAACCCCTTCTCCCCCCGGAAGTCCGGCAGCCCGGAGTCCACTCCCATGCCGGCACCGGAGGCGATGACCAGGGCCTTCGCTCCCCGGATCGCATCGGCCGCGCGCCGGCATGCCTCGGAGAGATCGGACCGGTTTTTCCTCATGCCACCCGAAGCCCTTTTTGACGGAGATACTCCTTGACCTGGCCGATCCCGAGGATCCGGTAATGGAACACGGAGGCGGCCAACAGGATGACGGCGCCGCCCTCCACCACCGCCTCGTAAAAGTCCTCCAGCTTCCCGGCGCCGCCCGAAGCGACCACCGGCAGGTGAACCGCTCCGGAAATGGCCCGCGTGAACGGGATGTCGTAGCCGGCCTTCGTCCCGTCGCCGTCCATGCTCGTGGGAAGGAGGACGCCCGCCCCCAGCGCCTCGCACTCGCGGGCCCAGGCGACGGCGTCCTTTCCCGCGGGTTTCGTGCCGCCCGCCACCACGACCTCGAAACCCGAGGGCATCGATTCGTTCCTGCATCCGTCGATGGCGACGGTGATCTTTTCCCTCCCGAACCGCTCCGCCGCCATCCTCACCAGATCCGGATTCCGGACCGCCGCGCTGTTCATCGAAACCTTGTCGGCCCCGGCGGCAAGGACCATCTCGATATCCTCCAGACTTCCGATTCCGCCCCCGACGGTCAGGGGGATATCGATCACGGCGGAGACCGCCTCGACCCAGGAAAGACGCGTCTTCCGGTTCTCCAGGGTCGCAGCGATGTCCAGCATGGCCAACTCATCGGCCCCCTGCTCCTGGTAGAAGGCGGCGTTGCGGACCGGGTCCCCGGCCTCCTTCAGGTTGACGAAGTGGACCCCCTTGACCACCCGACCGTCCTTCATGTCGAGACACGGCATGATTCGGATCGGCTCCATCGCTGCTCCTCCCTCGTGATCCCCCGGCTGTGGCGAGGGGCCGTTGCCCGCCGTCGACGGGGGGGCACCGGCTTCTCCGGGTAGATTGCCACGAACCCGCGTCTTGCGGAAAAGATTTCCCTGGGACGAAAAACGGAGACCCTCCCGGCTCCACCGATCGGCCGGTTCACGACCTCCGGACGGCCGCCAGGACCAGCGTCATCCAGCCGTGAAACCAGATCGTTTCCTGGATCGTCTGGGGACGGCTCTCGAAAAACCGGAGAATGGAATGGCTCTCCCTCTCCAGGATGCCGGAGAAGATCGCAATGCCTTGCCGGTTCATCCTCCGAAAGAGGTCCTCCGCGAGCGCAACCAGCGCTCCGGTCCTCAGGTTCGCGACGACGATGTCGAACGCGCCTTTTACCGAATCCACCCCGCCGCAGACCAAATCGATCCCTTCCCCGATTCCGTTCAACGCGAGGTTTTCCCGCGCCTCCCGGCACGCCTTCCTGTCGATGTCGATCGCCGTGACGCGGCCGGCCCCGAGCTTTCGGGCGGCGATCGCCAGGATTCCCGTTCCCGTCCCCACGTCGAGGACGGACTCCCCGCCCCGGATCGTCTTCTCGAGCGCGACGAGGCACCCTTCCGTCGTGCCGTGCCCGCCGGTGCCGAACGCGGTCTTCGGATGGAGGAGAATCACGACCCGATCGCCCGCGGTTCCCGGGACGAAGCCCCTTCTTCCGCCGACGAGGATGCGCTCGCCGACCGGCCTCGGTTTCCGCAGCCAGAAGGCGCGAGGCTCCCCCAGGCGCTCGATGAAGGGCTCGATCCACTCGCAGGGTCCGTCGAATCCGGCCATGGGTAACCCGGGCAATTTGGAAGCATTGACAAGAGAAGACGGTCTTCTGCGTCCATTTAAGAATCCCGGCGCTTCGTTGTCAACGGACGCCCCGGCAGATCCCGCAACCGCCCGGTAGCGTCGAACCCGCGGTCCGTAACACCGATCCCTTGTGAATTTCCGGATTTCCCGTTATGATTTCCTTGCGTCATCCGGAAATATCTTTGCGGAAAATAACGAAAAACGAGAGTTCTTTGCCGCACGGCCCGTGATCCCCGGAACAGGACGACTCCCGATGAAGATGCTCCACTTCTACCGGACCCCCGCATTCTCCGAAACGGAGGAGGAAGGTCTTCTCTCCTTCGCCCGAAAGAACGTCTCTCCGTCCATCCAAAGGATCGAATCGGAATATTGCTTCAACGTCGAGACCACGGAACCGTTGACCGGAGCGGAGATCGAAACGCTTCGGTGGCTCCTGGCGGAGACGTTCGAGCCGGACCGGTTTTCGGATCGAAGTTTCTTCCGGAGGAACTCGGTTTTCGAGGTGGGTCCGCGGATGAACTTCACCACGGCGTGGTCCACGAACGCCGTCTCCGTCTGCCACGCGTGCGGACTGGGGAAGATCCGGAGGATCGAGCGGTCGAAAAGATACCGGCTCATCGCTTCCCGGCGGATCGGCAAGGACCTGGCGGAAAGGTTCCTCCCGGAAATCCACGACCGGATGACCGAATGCCCCTATCCGAAGACCCTTTCCACCTTTACGACGGGGATTCGGCCGGAACCTCACCGCATCGTCCCGCTGATCGAGGAAGGGATCCCGGCCCTCCAAAAGATCAACGCGGAGCTGGGGCTGGGGCTGGACGCCTGGGACATCGAGTATTACCACGACCTCTTCGTGAAGGACCTGAAGCGCAATCCGAGCGACGTGGAGTGCTTCGACCTTTCCCAGTCCAACAGCGAGCACTCCCGCCACTGGTTCTTCAAGGGGAAGCTGGTCGTCGACGGAAAGAGAATCCCGGAAACCCTCATGCAGATCGTGAAAGCGCCGCTTGCGGCGAATCCTGCCAACAGCGTGATCGCCTTCAAGGACAACTCGAGCGCGATCCGGGGGTACCGGATCCGGACGATTCTCCCCGAATACCCGGGAAAGCCCTCCCGAATGAAGGAGGGCAGCCCCGTCTACCATCTCCTCTTCACGGCGGAGACGCACAACTTCCCGAGCGGCGTCGCCCCCTTCCCCGGAGCGGAGACGGGAACGGGCGGAAGGATCCGGGACGTCCAGGCCGCGGGGAAAGGAGGCCTCGTCGTGGCGGGTACCGCCGCTTACTGCGTCGGAAACCTGAGGATCCCCGGCTACCGTCTCCCCTGGGAGGACTCCTCCTTCGAATACCCGGGAAATCTCGCAACGCCTCTTGAGATCGAGATCCAGGCCTCCAACGGCGCCTCCGACTACGGGAACAAGTTCGGCGAGCCGGTCATCCAGGGGTTCACCCGCGCGTTCGGAATGCGGCTCCCCGGCGGCGAACGGAGGGAGTGGATCAAGCCGATCATGTTCACCGGAGGGATCGGGCAGATGGACGCCCGGCATACGGAGAAGGAGCCGCCGGAGCCGGGGATGCTCGTGACGAAGATCGGCGGGCCCGCCTACCGGATCGGCATGGGGGGCGGGGCGGCGTCCAGCATGATCCAGGGGGAGAACATCGCCGAGCTCGACTTCAACGCCGTCCAGCGGGGCGACGCCGAGATGGAGCAGAAGGTGAACCGCGTCATCCGCGCCTGCGTCGAGAGGGGGGAGAAGAACCCCATCGTCAGCATCCACGACCAGGGAGCCGGGGGGAACTGCAACGTCGTCAAGGAGATCATCTACCCGGCGGGGGCCCGGATCGAGATCCGCAAGATCCAGAGCGGGGACGACACGCTGTCCGTCCTGGAATTGTGGGGGGCCGAGTACCAGGAACAGAACGCGCTCCTCCTCCGGCCCGAGAGCAGGGAAACGTTCGAGGCGATGTGCCGCAGGGAGAAGGTCCCCTGCGCATTCATCGGACGGATCACGGGGGACGGCCGGATCGTCCTGGTCGACGAAACCGACGGGAGCATCCCCGTGGATCTCGACCTCGAGAAGGTCCTGGGGGACATGCCGCAGAAGAAGTTTCGGCTCGACCGCACCACGCCTGCCCTCGTCCCCCTGCGACTTCCCGAGAACCTGACCGTCCGGGACGCGCTCGACCGGGTCCTAAGACTCGTTTCCGTCGGTTCGAAGCGGTTCCTGACGAACAAGGTCGACCGCAGCGTCACGGGGCTGATCGCCAGGCAGCAATGCGCCGGTCCGATGCAGCTCACCGTATCCGACGTCGCGGTGATCGCACAGAGCCACTTCGGTCTCACGGGCGCGGCCATCGCGATCGGCGAACAGCCGGTCAAGACGCTCATCGACCCGGCGGCGATGGCCCGGCTCAGCGTGGCCGAGGCGCTGACCAACCTCGTGTGGGCGAAGATCAGCCGGCTCGAGGATGTGAAATGCTCCGGGAACTGGATGTGGGCCGCGAAGCTGCCCGGCGAGGGAGCGAAGCTCTACGA
>DASUAN010000232.1:0-8034 GCA_035763765.1 Candidatus Deferrimicrobiaceae bacterium | reverse complement strand
AGAACGAAGATCCCCACCTTCGCCTCTTTCGACATCAACGGCCCTCCTGGACCCCGTTTTCGCCCGAGCGGCGGACGAAACGGAGAAAATCCTCGTGTTCGGCGGTGATCGGGCCCTCCGCCCGTCCTTCCACGAACTGGGAGACGACCGGGTTCGCCGTGTTGCGGATCTCCTCCGGCTTCCCCACCTCGACGATCTTCCCTTTATACAGCATCGCGATCTGATCCGCGATCTTGTAGGCGGAGGCCATGTCGTGGGTGATCGAGATCGAGGTCACCCCGAGCGATTCCCGCAGGGAGATGATGAGGTCGTTGATCACGTCGGCCATGATCGGGTCGAGCCCTGTGGTCGGCTCGTCGTAGAGCAGGATCTCGGGCTCGGCGGCGATCGCGCGGGCGAGTCCGACCCGCTTCTTCATCCCCCCCGAGAGCTCCGCCGGCATCAGCCGCTGGATGTCCCGCAGTCCGACCAGGGCGAGCTTCTCCTCCACCACGTCGCGGATCTGGCGCTCGGGGTAAAGATGCAGCCGGCGCAGCGCGAACGCCACATTCTCCCCCACGTTCATGGAATCGAACAGGGCGGAACCCTGGAAGAGCATGCCGAACTTGCGCCGGACGCGGACGAGCTCGCGTTCGTCCATCTTCGTCACGTCCCCCCCGTCGATCAGGATCTCCCCCGCATCGGCGCGCAGGAGCCCCACGACGCACTTGATGAGGACCGACTTCCCCGTTCCGCTTCCCCCGATGACCACGGTGTTCTTCCCCCGGGGGACGGTCAGATCGACTCCGTCGAGGACGACGTTCTCCCCGAACCGCTTGTGCAATCCCCGGATCTCGATCATCGTCCGTTTCCGCCCCTTCGCCCCTTCGGCGCGTCGCCCGCCGTGCGACGCCCCCCTAGAACATGTACGACGTCATGAAGTAATCCGACACGAGCACCGTCATGGAGGAGGCCACCACCGCCCTCGTCGTCGCCCGCCCGACCCCTTCCGCGCCTCCCTCCGCGATGAAACCGTTATAGCAGGAGATGAGCGCGATGAGGAACCCGAAGACGGCGGCCTTCACCAGCCCCGTGTAGATGTCCCGGAATTCGAGGTACTGGTACGTCTTGTCCGTGTACACGTACGGGTTCGCCCCGAGAAGGTACACGGAGACGAAATACCCCCCCAGGATGCCGACCAGGTCCGCGAAGATGACCAGGACCGGGAGGACGAGGGTGGCGGCCACGACCCGCGGGACGACGAGGTACTTGATCGGGTTCGTGGCCAGGGTCACCAGCGCGTCGATCTGTTCCGTGACCTTCATCGTCCCGAGCTCCGCCGCCATGGACGCGCCCACCCGCCCGGAGACCATGAGGCCGGCAAACACCGGGCCCAGCTCGCGTGTGATGGAGAGCGCGACCACCGTCCCGACGAAGCTCGTCGCCTGGAACCGCTGGAAGCCCGACCAGCTCTGGAGGGCGAGCACCATCCCCGTGAAGGTCGCCGTGACCAGGACCACGGGGAGGGAGTTCACCCCTACCTCCTCCATCTGCTTGACGATGTTCCGGATCTCGGAGGGAGGACGGAACATCCACCGAAGGCACTGCAGGAGGAGGACGAAGATGTTCCCCAGATCCTCGATCAGCCGGAACACGCGGGTTCCGAACGTCTCGAGAAAGGCGGAGAAGCCGTTCTTGTTCGGACGGTCAGCCAATGACCCGCCTCGGAACCCGGCGCCCGACCTGGGTGAGAAGTTCGTAGGGGATCGTCCCCGAGAGGGTCGCGAGTTCGTCCGGACTGGGGCCCCCTTCCCCCATGACGACGACGTCCGTTCCGACCGAAACCCCGGGAACGCCGGTCACGTCCAGCATTGTATGGTCCATGCAGACCCTCCCGGCGACCGGCACCCGGGATCCGTTCACCGACATCGTGGCCAGGTTGGAGAAAGTCCGCCGGTACCCGTCCGCGTATCCCAGCGGCACGGCGGCGATCCGCCGCACGCCCTCGCAGCGGTAGTGACGCCCGTAGCTTACGGGATGCCCGTCGGGCAGTTCCTTGAGCGACACGATCCGGGTGAGGAGCCGCATCACCGGCTTCAGGCCCAGGCCGGCTCCGACCCCCTCCGCCGGCAGGGACCCATAGAGGGTGATCCCGGGACGCACCATGTCGTAGGCGTAATCCCGGTACGAGAGGATCCCCGCGCTGTTCAGCGCGTGGACCCGGACGCCCTCGCCGAACGCCTTCCGGACGAGGGGGACCTGCTCGGCGAACGCGGAAAGCTGCATCCGGGTGTACTCCCGGTCCACCGCGTCGCCCCCGTCCGCCGAGGAGAGATGGGTCATGAACCCCTCGACGCGAAGGGCGCTTCCGGACCCGATCGCCTCGATCGCCGCCCGCGTCGCCCGGGTCAGAAGTCCGAGGCGTCCCATCCCCGTGTCGATCTTGATGTGAATCGGAAAGGGCTTCCCGCTCCTTGCGGCCAACCGGGAAAGGTAGGGGATCTGGTCCAGGTCGAACAGCGCGGCGGAAAGATCGTACTCGTGGGCCTCCCCGGCCTGGGCTTCGTCCACCCCCCCCAGGACCACCACCGGGTCGGAAATCCCGCCCCGGCGCAGCTCCAACCCCTCTTCCACCGTCGCCACCCCGAACATCCTGGCGCCCTCCTCCCGCAGGGTCCGGGCGACGGGGACCGCCCCATGACCGTAGGCGTCCGCCTTGACAACCGCGAAGATCGAGACCGGGGGGGGAAGGAGGGAACGGATCGTCCTGAGGTTGTCGCGCAGAGAAGACAGGTGGATTTCCGCGACGGTAGGTCTTGCCAAACGGAACCTCCTCGCGTCCGGGATCGGCTCATACTGTTCTGGAAAGTCTACTTGAACCCCCCCCCCAAGTAAAGCGGGGCAGGCCCTTCGAACGACCGGAGGGCCCCGGTTTGACAACCGCCCTTGGTGGGCGATATCATTACGGAACAGCCGCCTGGGGTGCCATTCGCTGAGAGCCCGCGCGCGACGCGGGCAACCCGTTGAACCTGATCCGGGTAATGCCGGCGCAGGGAGCGTGGGTTCTACGAACCGTGCCTTATCCGGGTGCGGTTTTTTTCTTTCGCGATCAGCCAAGGTGTCCGGAAGGCCGGACCCGGGACAGCAAAGGAAGGTGGGGCATGACGCTCTTGCATCACGCGAGGACAGGGGCCCCGGTGCCTCGGATCGCGCTTGCGGCGGCGGAGGAAGGGATTTCTCCGGAGAAGCTCCGGGAACTCATCGCCGCGGGAAGGGCGATCCTTCCCCGGAACCGGAAGCGCAGGGAGATCCGGCCCATCGCGATCGGGGAAGGTCTCCGCGTCAAGGTGAACGCGAACGTCGGGTCCTCGCGCGACCGGGCCGACGTGGCGCTCGAACTCGACAAGGTGCGGGTCGCGGTGGCGGCCGGGGCCGATGCGGTGATGGACCTGTCCACCGGGGGGCCGATCGACGAGATCCGCCGGGCGATCCTCGCGGAATGCCCCGTGCCCGTCGGGACCGTACCCGTCTACCAGGCGGCCGCCGACGCCGTCACCAAGGGGAAATCCTGGGTGGAGCTTTCCATCGACGACTTCTTCGACGGGATCGTGAAGCAGGCCGAGGAGGGGGTCGATTTCATGACGGTCCACTGCGGCGTGACGAAGGAAGCCATCGAGCGCCTGACCCGGGAGGGCCGCCGCCTCGACATCGTCAGCCGGGGAGGCTCCCTTCTCGCGGAGTGGATGGAGTACAACGATCGGGAGAACCCGTTCTACGAGCATTTCGACCGGCTGGTCGACATCTGCCGTCAGTTCGACATCACCATCTCGCTGGGGGACGGGCTGCGGCCGGGATGCCTGGCCGACGCGACCGACCGCGCACAGGTCCACGAACTGATGGTCCTCGGGGAGCTCACCGAGCGCGCCTGGGAGAAGGACGTGCAGGTGATGATCGAGGGGCCGGGGCACGTGCCGATGGACCAGATCGCGGCGAACGTTACGCTCCAGAAGCGCCTCTGCCACGGGGCGCCGTTCTACGTCCTGGGACCCCTCGTCACGGACATCACCCCCGGGTACGACCACATCACCTCCGCGATCGGGGGAGCGATCGCCGCATGGAACGGCGCGGACTTCCTGTGCTACGTGACCCCGTCCGAACACCTTCGGCTGCCGTCGGTGGAAGACGTGAGGGAGGGGGTGATCGCGTCCCGCATCGCCGCCCATGCCGCCGACATCGCCCGGGGGATCCCGGGCGCGATGGATCGGGACAACCGGATGGCAGACGCCAGGCGGAACCTCGACTGGAAAGCCCAGATCGAGCTGTCGATCGACCCGGAACGGGCGCGCGAG
The DNA here is from genome assembly GCA_035763765.1 of Candidatus Deferrimicrobiaceae bacterium. Taxonomy (GTDB): domain Bacteria; phylum Desulfobacterota; class Deferrimicrobia; order Deferrimicrobiales; family Deferrimicrobiaceae; genus CSP1-8. The sequence continues at coordinate 3,706 of DASUAN010000232.1, read as the reverse complement.
CTGCGCGGGAAAAGCCCGCCGGTGGCCGACGAATCCGCCTGCACGATGTGCGCGGACCTCTGTGCCATCAAGACCTCGCAGAAAGCGATCCGGCGACGGTAGCGGCCGGAACGGCCCCCCGGGTCCGGGAACCTCGCCGGTGGGACGGGCGCTGCTCCAGAGGGGTCTCTCCATCTCCGAGTGCGCGCAGGAGGCCCGGACGTTCCTCCCATACCTTTCTTCCGCCGCGAAGCGGGAGACCCTTTTCGACCTACTCCACTCCTATTCGTTCCGTCTCTTCCTGCGCGACATCCTGGCCCTGCGGGACCGGTACCAGCCGGAGCGGCTGGGCCCCTTCTTTTCGCCTGAATCCGTGGAGGGGATGGCCCGGCAGGTCGAGCGCCTTGGACTCATCCGCCGCGGCCCGGGCGGGAAGATCCGCTTCCTGGCCGAGCCGGTCACGGACTTCGGGGACACCTTCGAATGGTTCGTCGCGGAAGTGCTCCGTCGGCAGTTCGCCGCGGACGTCCTCTGGGGAGTCACGATCCCCGGGCTGCCGTGCGGGGGGGATTTCGACATCCTCGCGCTGGTCTCCGGGAGACTGCTTTCCCTGGAGACGAAGACCTCGCCGCCCAAGCACATCGAGCAGAAAGAGATGGGGTCGTTCCTTTCCCGGGTGAAGACGCTCTCTCCGGACTTCGCCATCCTCCTCGTCGATACCCACCTGCGGATGAAGGACAAGCTCGTGCCTCTCCTCTCGGAGGGACTGCGCACGCTGGGGATGTCCGACGGAGAGGTGAATCGGGTGGAGAAAGAGACGTTCTCGTGGGAGCGGCGGATCTACCTCACGAACGCCAAGCGCGACGTCGCATCCAACCTATCCCTCTGCCTGAGGAATTACTTTTTGGACCGTTTTTTCGGCTGAGGGGCCTTGGGCGGCCCTTTCTTTTCCTCGGGCGAGGATGACCGCTCTCCGGCTTTCTCCCGGTAGGCACTGCCGATCCGTTCGGGAACGACCTTCTGCACCCAATCCGCGGCGACCACCGCCGTCGGTGCCAGCTTCGACTCCCGGAGGAGCGCCGTGTTCCGGGGGAGCAGGATGACCAGCAGGAACACGAGGAGAACCGCGAAAAGGACCCCCTTGACGAGTCCCGCCAGCATCCCTGCGAGCCGATCGGTCCCCGAGAGCTCCGATCCGCGCACCCACCGTTCGAAGAGGAGCCCCACGAGTCGGAAAACGATGTACACGGCGAGAAAAAGCAGCAGATACGCGGCGACTTCGCCGTAGGGGAAGTCGAGTCGGAGCTGCTTCTGCGCGGTTTCGTAGTGCCGCACTCCCGCCAGGTGGCCGAGGATGAGGCCGCTCCAGGAGAAGAGCTGGCGCACGATCCCCTGGAAGATCCCGAAGACGGCGAAGACCAGGCAGAGGAAAAGGAGGATGACGTCGAGGACGTTCACGCTCCCACTCTACCTCAAAACGGCCGGGACGAAAATACGCGGGAAGGCGATCGGCATGTGCGATCTCCCTACAGGCGAACCACGCGCATCTGGTCGCAATGCCCCGAGGCCGAGCCGTACACGACGACAAGATTCCCCCCGCCTTCGACGAACCCCCGCGCACGGATCTCCTTCAAGGCGCGCCCCACCATCCGCCCGGGGGAAGCGCTCCTTTTCGCGAGGTCGGGCGTAACCCCCCGGTAGAGCGCCATCCGGCGGGCCGACGCCTCCTTCGGGGTAAACGCGAGGATCGGCGCCCCCGGCCGGAACTTCGATAGGATCCTCGCCGAGTGGCCGGAACGGCTGAAGACGACGATCGCTTTCGCCTGGAGGGAGGCGGCGGCACGGCACGCCGCATCCGCCACGACGCCCGGTATGCCGTAGGGAGTCCGCAGGTCCGGGGCGGGAACGGCCCGCTCCCTCTCGGCGGCGGAGAGGATTTTGCGCATCGTCCTGACCGTTTCTACGGGGTAATCGCCCACGGCCGTCTCCCCGGACAGCATCACGGCATCGCTTCCGTCGAGGACCGCGTTTGCGACGTCGGACGCTTCCGCCCGTGTCGGAACGCGGCTCCGGGTCATCGACTCCAGCATCTGGGTTGCCGTGACGGCCGTCACCCCGGCGAGGGCCGCCTCGCGGAGGATCCGTTTCTGCAGGCCGGGCACCTCCTCGATCGCCGTCTCGACCCCGAGATCCCCCCGGGCGACGATCACGCCGTCCGACTCCTTGAGGATCTCCCCGAGGTGCCGCAGGGCCTGGGCCTTCTCGAGCTTCGCGATCACGGGGGTATCCTTGCCCGCAAGCCGTATCCGCCTCTTGAGGTCCCGCACATCCTCCGGGCGGCGCACGAACGAGAGGGCGACGAAATCGACGCCCCGGGAAAGACCGAACGCAAGATCCTTCCGGTCCTTTTCGGTTACCGAAGGAAGGGAGATCTCCCTCCCCGGCAGATTGACCCCCTTTCGGTCTGCCACCTCGCCTCCCACAGCTACCCGGCAAAGGACCGTCCGCCCTTTCACCTCCTCGACGACGAGACGGACGAGCCCGTCGCTCAACAGGACGGCGTCTCCGGGAGCGACGTCCCCGGGAAAGCCCGGGTAGTCGATGGAGGCTGTGGTCGTGTCTCCGGTGACGGATTTCGTGGTGAGCGCGAAGGAGGAGCCGCGCGCAAGGACCGCTTTCCCCCCGTTGAACGTCCCCAGGCGAATCTTGGGGCCCTGGAGGTCCTGCAGGATGGCGACATGCCTTCCCTGGGAGGCGGCCTCCTCGCGGATCCGCGCGATCACTTCTGCGTGCCACGCGTGCGTACCGTGGGAGAAGTTGAGCCGCGCCGCCGACATCCCCGCCCGGATCAGGGCGGATAGGACCCGCCTGTCGGCGGTGGCGGGGCCGATGGTGCACACGATCTTCGTGGCGGGCAGCCACGCTTTCCGATCCCTGCCGCGCATGCCGTTCTTCCTCGCTTTCCCCATATAACCCGCTTCGCCACGACCCGCGATGCCCTCACCTTACTACAATCGGACCGAATTCTTTACGGGAAGGCTTTGTTTTTCGCGGCGCCCTGTGTATAAAAGGAGGTGCGCCGTCTTTCCCATCGGATGCCGGAGTGGTGGAACTGGCAGACGCGCGGGACTCAAAATCCCGTGGCCGCAAGGCCGTGAGGGTTCGACCCCCTCCTCCGGCACCAGTCTTTTCACACTACCGGCCCTTGGGGATCGAACGGGCGGCGGGCGCCAACGAATAGGAGGAAAAGCGCGACTTTAGGAGCGCGTCATCCCGACGCCCAGCCGGGAGGGCGCAGGCGAGAACGCCGGAGCCTCATCGGGCGACCCCCTCCTCCGGCACCATTTATTTCCTGATACTTTCGACCTCTTATTCAGGAGGTTGCAGGGTCGATTCCTGCGTGGCCCACCAATCCTTTCGCGGGGTTAGGCGTTTCCGCCTGGCGGTTCGCCCAATAAATCAAGTGGTCGTAGGTATCCACGGTGATCTGGATGGAATGGTGCCCCATCTGCTCTTTGACGGGCGTCGTCTTTGTGGGGAAGACGAAGGTTAGTGTTTGTGCGGGCATTGTGGGTCAGGTATTTGCGGCTGACGACTGAGCTGATTGTAAAATAGATGGTTTTTCCAGGCAATTTAAGGCGAAGGGCGTTTTTGCCGAGAAAACCTATTGAATCTAAAACCTAACTAATGGGGTGTCTCATGGGAAAAACAACCAGGCCGATAATTC